>JBAVPI010000248.1:0-9476 GCA_049692915.1 Pyrinomonadaceae bacterium | reverse complement strand
GCCGTGTTGTGACTGCCTGCAAGCTCTCGGTCAGTTCCGCGAGGTGTTGCGCCTGCTCGCTGCTCTCGCGCCGTAGCTGGCTGTTCTCCGTTAGTAGCTCGTCGTTGATCGTCTCTAATTCCTGTTTGGTTGGCATGATTCAATCCGTATTGCTTGGCGTGCATCTCGCGCCGCTCCTGCACCTGATTACGCTCGCGGCTGATGCGCTTCGGTCTTGGGGGTGGGACTTCGCCGCGCTCCTTTGCCGCTCGCGCCTCGCGCATCCAGTCCCGCCATTGCTGCTTTTTCTCTAAATGCTCTTTTTCAATCTCGCGCCCGAACTCCTGCCCGTAGATGCGCGCCCAACGCTCATCTAATTGCCGGTGCGTCTGCTTGTTAAAATGCAGTTTCTTATCATCCGTCCCTCTGGCGGCGATGTTCACATGAACGTGCGCGTTATCGGTGTCGCGGTGGATCGCGGCGATGGCTCGCGCCTTCGGGAAATTCTCGGCTAAATGCGCGTCCACCATTTCGCGGGCTTTCTCGTCCGTCACCTCTCGGTCAAAAGAATAGATTGCCCGGTAGTGCGTGCGCTTCTCTCCTGCGCCGCGCTGCGGTCGCTCTAGCTCGTCCTCTTCAAGCTGGCGCGCGTACTCCCGTAAATCTCCGGTGCGCTCCTTGTAGCTCATCCCTTGCTCGGCGTGGTCGGGGTGGTCGGCGTACTCCGGGATGTTCTGCGTCCAGACTCTTTCCTGTTTGCCTTCGGTGGCGCGCTCGCGCGTGATGTAGCGCGTGTGGTCACCTGCCGTGCCGCTCCTGCCTACTTTGATCGTGACGAACGCCCCGCCGCTCATCTCGTGAACTCCTGCCCTATCTCTTTCATCACGCGCTCGACCTCGCGCATGGCTCGGTCAAGCGCAGCCTGTGAGTAGCCCTGATAACCGGCGTTCATCTGGTGCGCGATCTGGTTAATGTTCACGCCGATTTTGCGCGCTTCAAATAGCAGACGTTCGACGCGCTCGCGCTCCGGCGTTTGAATCATCGCGCCGTCTCTTAGCCCGCGCTCAATCAAGTATTGCGAGACGGATTTATAGCCGAAGCTCGCGGCGCGCTCGTGTAACTGTTCCAGTTCCGCTGGTGTTGGTCTAACTGAAATGTTCTTGCGTTTGCCGGATGACTTGCTGGCGGGCTTGCTCTCGTTCTTCCTTGTCACTTGCTCCCCTGTTCGTTTGTGAGTGAGGCTGCTTTGCTCTCCGCGTTAGCGGAGCAGGACGCCTAGCACGCGCAAGCGTGCGTCGGGCGGCATTCTGCCTGTCACTGTAGCGCAGCGAAAGTGACGGCAGAATGCGTATCCTGCCATCCCTAACCAACTAGCTTCATATAAATTTACTCGCCTCTTCCGCTACTTTTCGTTACCATCATACGAACGTCAAAGTTTTATTTCAACGGTTAGGAAAGGGTTTTCTGTGATGAGTAATGAGGGTGGAAAGCACAAACGCGGACAGGCTCGGCTATTGGATCGCTTCACTAAACAAAAGCCTGCGTTCAAGCCGTATAAGTTCGATCTCGCTACCGATGTCCACGAAAGATTAGAAAAGCTGGCGGGTGAAACGGGCATGACAAAAGACGCTATCAATGATGCGCTCAACTATGCCGTCCGGTCATTGGTCACTCGGTTAGAACGTGAATTGCGGCACGCCAACAAAGATAATAACAATACGCCAGATGCTTAAAAGTGCTTGCATCTAGGAAGGATTAGATTTTATATTGCACCGCATTTTCGGATACTTCATCCCATGTCTTCACATATGAAGATTTGCCTTACATGCAATCATTGCTATGAAGATATAGAAGAATCTTGCGGACAGCGCGGGCATGAAGCACTTGTAACTTCGCGTTTAGGCACGCGCATGATTGGCGCGAAGTACCGCTTGGATCGGCTACTAAAGCAAGGTGGCGTGAGCTATGTCTTTGCGGGCACTCATGTAGATTTAGATCGTCCAGTCGCCGTCAAGATTCTCAAACCGGACCTCATTTCACAGCAAACTGAGCTTCACCGACTGAAGCGCGAAGCTCGGATCATGGCTCGCCTCAAACACTCTAATATAGCCGTTACATACGACTATGATTTAGCTCCTAACGGTGAAACTTACATCGTTATGGAATTAGTAGATGGGCAAAATCTAGCAGACTACTTAAAAACAATAACGCCACCCGTAATAACTACTGTCAAAATTATGCGCCAAGTTGCAGATGCAATTTCTGTCGCTCATCGGCAAGGCATTGTTCACCGTGATTTAAAACCCGCGAACATCATGCTGACGAATGACGAAAGTGGCGAGCTACTGGCAAAGTTGATTGACTTTGGTATAGCTAAAATTATCAAGCAAGTTATTGTTGCAGAGGCTAGGCTGACCCCTCCTAATTCAATCATCGGCACATACTATTATGTCTCTCCTGAAGAGTGTGAAGGTAAAACCTTAGATGAACGCGCGGATATATACAGCCTCGGAGTCGTGCTGTATAGGATGTTGGCTGGACGACCGCCCTTTGTTGCAGACTTTCCCGCGATAATAGTCGCTCATATCCATCAGCAACCTGAACTGCTTACTAAGCTCCGTCCAGACCTGCCAGCACAACTAGCACAATTGGTTATGCAGTGTTTGCAAAAAGACCCTGCCACACGACCGCAGAGTATCGCTGATGTCGCTCAAAGATTATCCGAAATTGAAAGTTTAATTGAGCCACGACCGCAAACGAAACAGCACTTGGACGAAGCTAATTTGATTGACATTATAGGCTTCAACAATATTAATGACGATTCTACACAGGCGACTGAGGAAGTAACGCTAGTACAATCTCGATTCCCGACTAGCAAAGCTGCAAACCATAATAGACGTTCCATAAGTAAGCGCGTTCAGAGTAAAACAGGCGAAAAGAAGGCTGGCAAAAAGAAGGTCAAAGCTAAAGCGAGGGTCAAAGCTATGGTAAGCAACAAAGTCAGAATTTACGATCTAGCTAAGGAACTCAAGCTAGAGTCGAAGCGCTTGATCGAAGAAGTCCGGCGCGAAGGGGTGGATGTTAGCGTGCCTTCTAACACAATCTCTAAAGAGCTTGCGGAGAAGATACGCAATAAATATTTTCCTAAGAAAGAAGCTGTAAAACCTTCACGGATTGTTAAAGTTGCAGTCGCTCCTCGTCCATCGCCTGCGCGTAATATTGTAGCACCTCCTCCTCAGTCAGCGCGCAGCGTTGTAGTCCCTCGCGCTGCTACCATAAAACCAGTAGCACGAACCATAAGACCCCTCACAAGGAGCGCGGATGAAATGTTGAGCCAATACCTGAAAACGGCGAAGCTTTTCGTTGACACAAGCAGCCTCATGCACCCGGCAGCAACGGAAGCCTTCCACGGCGAAGTTCAACAGGCGCTCGCACAATCTAACAGCAGGCTTGCCGTACCTATTAGGGTTCTGCAAGAGATGAAAAATCATCAGTCGAACAAAAGCGTTGCAAGCGAAGCTTTAGAACGGCAGAAATTGGCCGGTAAAGGGATGAGGATTCTGAGCAAGCTTGAGGCTGTCGGTCTGTGTGAGTTCTATGGAAATGAAACAGATCAGTTTCCAGATGCGCTTTTTATCTCATTGTTTTCGAGGCTTCGTACACTCCATGACATCTGCCTTATTACGCAAGATGTTTCTATGATGGTAGATGTACTAGAACTACAATCTTCGCACTCGGTATATGGCATAAAACAAATCACAATATGGGAAATCAATAATGAAGGTACACTTCAAAAGGTTGACCTTGCGACGGCTCGTATGAGGTACGAGAAGCAGAGAGAGCGTTATAACAATAACAAGGCAGAGGCGCAGCCTCGATTCTACTTTAAGAGCGTTTCGCACCTTTACGAGCGTTCAACCGAAATTCTTCCGACACGTATCGAGATCACAGAAGGCTCGACACTGCACACGCTAACGCATGGCCCACACGCTATCACGCTTGAGAAGGAATTAGATAAGGGGGGTGAGGGACACGTCTTTGCTACTTCTCAATTAGGTCTCGTTGCGAAGATTTATCATACACAAAATCTTACCAAAGCTGCTTGCGATAAGCTTAAGTTAATGGTGTCAAAGCCTCTACCGAAGTTGCCAGAGACAATAGGTATATGCTGGCCGCTTGATATTCTTGTTGATGCGGATGGAAGGCCGCGAGGATTTTTAATGCCTGAAGCTCGTGGACGACTTTTAGGCACATGCGTTTTTAATAGAAATGAATTGGAGCGCAACTTTCCTGATTGGGACAAAACTCACTTAGTCACGTTATGTATAAATATACTTCGGAGAATTCAGTTTCTACATAATGCCAACATTATCATTGGAGATTTGAATCAGTGGAATATTTTTGTCGAAGACGAGGATAATGTTTTTTTAATTGACACAGATAGTTATCAAGTGGAGGGATACCCTTGCCCCGTAGGAAGTCCCCACTTTACCGCGCCAGAGTTGCAAGGGGTGCGGCTTCCAGAGACGCTGCGAAGCTATGAACATGAAGCTTTCGCTATAGCTGCTATGCTTTTTATGATTCTGCACGTTGGTAAGCAGCCTTACGCGCAACTTGGCAGCGATGATATAAGAGAAAACATTCGGCTTATGCAATTCCCGTATAAATTGGGAAGCAGGAAGACGGAAAAAGCACCTGAAGGACCATGGAAAATCATTTGGAACAATTTACCTTATCGCGTGAAGGAGGCTTTTTATGAAACATTCCATTTTGATTTTCGCTCAAAACGTAGAAGATCACTTGCTGACTGGTTATTCCTCCTAAGAAGATACAAATATGCACTCGATAATGACTTTCTCTCGAAAGAATTATTTCCCACTAAGTACAAGCGCGTAACACAGCACGCAAGGGATGTGTTCGGCGTAGGTATAAATGAAGATAATACCCCTCGTTGGTAATGTTCCTTTCACGGCTGATTAGATTAAGGAGAAAACGCATGAGTACCTTCGACATACGCAGGGAAGATTTATTAAATAATCCCACACCGCGCGTGCCTGTCTGCCTTTGCTTAGATGTCAGTCCGTCTATGAGCGGGCGCACTGAGTGGGGCGCACATCCAAGTACGAAAGGTGTCCCAATTAATGAGTTGAACGGTGGCGTTAGAGATTTTTACAAAACCGTGAAAGAGGACGCACGCTCAAAATATGCAGCAGAAATTGCTGTTATATCTTTTTCGGGCAAGACTGAAACCGTTCGTGAATTTGAATCGGTTGAGCGCGCTGAACCGCCCCATCTTGAACTTGAACTTAAGTCAGGAGGTACGCATTTAGGCGAAGCTGTGGAGTTAGGATTAGAAAAGGTTCAGGAGCGTAAAACTGAATATAGGAAGGCGGGAGTAGAGGCTTATCAGCCGTGGTTAGTGCTCATGACAGACGGTCATCCTACTGATGCTTCTCATCTCACAGCGGCTCCAAAAATCGCTGAACTCGTCAATCGTAAAAAGTTGATCGTTATAGCGGTAGGTATAGGAGAAGGGGCAGATATGGATACGCTGGCGATGTTTTCTCCGGCATACCCACCGCTCAAAATCAAAGAAGCCAAGTTCGGAGAGTTTTTCAGATTAATTAGCGATAGCATTAATGAGGTTTCGCGTGCTCAGCCAGATGAGTTGTTTGAATTTAATCCGAAGACTGTAAAGGGTTGGGAAGAGCTTTTAAGATGATCTCTGCGAAGCAAGCAGCAAATAATAATTTATGGAGAGCCGCATTCGCATCAGTGACCGGAACCGGGCATGAGCGCAAAGGTATAGTTTGCCAAGATGCCGCTTCCATTAAAACGTCTGGTAATGCACTGGCAGCATGTGTTTGTGACGGGGCGGGAAGTGCTCGGTTATCTCATATAGGCGCTAAAGCAGTTGCAGAAGCCGTATCACAACTACTCGTAAAACAGCGAGATGCAATTTTTGCAGACGAATGGTCAGGGGAAGCTGTAATAGACGCTGCTCATAAAGCCATAAATACTGAGATAAAGAGAACCGGAGGCAAACCAAAGGATTATGCCTGCACGCTTGTCGCTCTCTTAATAACCCGCGATAAGTTCGCTACTTTTCATCTTGGCGACGGATTGATCGCGGCAGTTGATGAGGGTATTCCCAAAGTTATATCTGCGCCCGTGAATGGAGAGTTTATCAACGAAGTTGTCTTTGTTACGTCATCAAATGCTTATAGCCAATTAAGGACAACTATATCATCAATCAATCCTCTCCTAACGTCGTTCGCCCTAATAACTGATGGCTCTCAAGCATCCCTTTACTCCCGTCAGACGAACACTATTTCTCAAGTTATAGAGCAGATGGCAAGTTGGCTAGATAGAGGTACTGTAGATGAGGTTAGCCGTAGTATTGAATCTGTGATCCGCGAACACTTTCTTGAGCGAACACAGGACGATTGCACCGTTGTTGTTATCCGCCGCAACACCGATCTCCAACGATTTGCTTGTCCTGCATGTGGCCGATGGACGTTGCGTCGCTCAGGCAGGGGCAAAAAGAATTTTCAGGCAAAATGTGAGGTCTGCGATGAAGTTAAGCAATTTCCCGGTATATCTAAAAGAGCGTATCCGCCCGATGCGAGAGAATGGGCTGAACACCTTGCATCCAACATGAGCTTAGGGTTGCCGAAGGTAAGAGATATTACAGGTATTCCTGCTGCTACTTTAAGAAGATGGCTCAAGCGGCGGCTCAGAAAAAAAGGGTCGTTAAGAGGCAACAAGCGCACAAGAGTACGGTAAGCACTTACTTTGTAATACTATTCCAGTCGTCAAGGTTCGGCTCGCTGAAATAATCTCTGAACCGCTCAAGCTGGCTCTGCTCGTCGTCGTAAACTCGGAGCAGGATTTTCTTTGCTTGCCCTTTGCTCGTGGGGTCTCGTTCTAGCTCGGCGCGCTTGGCTGCGGTGTCGGCTAAAAACGCTCTGTACGCCTCTGGCTGCTTTTTCTCGGTCTGCCCTGCCCTGCCCCTTAAAAAATCAAAATACGCGGCTCTACGGGCTTCTTCGTCTCTCTGGCGCGCTTCGTGTGCTTCCCTCTTGGCTTGCGCTTTCCTGACTTCTTCCTCTTTGGCTTGGGCTTCCGTGATGGCTTCCGGTAGCTGGTGGCTCTCTTTGATAGCAACGATGAGCCACGCGGCAAGGTCTTTGATCTTATTCAAATTTCGATAAGGCAAGGCGCGTAGCTGAAGCTCGACCGATTTCCGGTAGTCCCTGACTAGCTCGCTGGCCGTCGCCTCTGCGATGTGAAAGCCGATTAGCTTGGTTACAAGTGGGTCAAGCTCCTGCGGCTCTGCCTCGCGGACGATCTGCGCCGGTGGCGGCGGTTCCGGCTCGGTCATGGTGGGCGGCAACGCGGCGGGGGTCTGCTTCGGTCGCAGCATAGCGCGGGGCTTGGTCGCTTCCCGAAATTCTGCCTTTGCTCTGCGTCCAGGCGTGTAGAACATTACCCAGTCGGGTTCTCCGCTCTCGGCTCGCTGTTCTTGAAACTCGACTTTTGCCAAGTAACCTGATTTCAGGTGCGGCGCGTGAACCTTGTACATCTGCTTTTTGACGTGCTCGTAATCAAAATAACGGATTTGAGGAGCGCGAGTGCAAAAGTAGGAATAAAGCATCTTGGCGCGTGGGCGCTCGTTTCTGAGCGTGGCGAACATCTGAAAACTTAGCAGCTCATAGAATCGGCGCGGGGCTGGTGGAAGTTCTCGTAAGTAATCATAGTCAAGTGGTCTGGTCTGAGCGTCGTTTAGCACTTTCATGTAAACATCATTCAAAATCAGATAAACCGCATCGGCTTTGCTGCCGTCTGGGAATCTCTCACCTGTGAAAATAGCGCTGTATCGTGTGAATCCTGCCTCAAAGCTCCGATCTGTTCCTTCGTTCCCTTTATAGCTGGTTTTAGCAGTAATAAAAGCACTCGCGTTTTGATAGATGGCTCTCTTGAGATCGTTTGTGTTCTTTCCGCTTGCTGGTATTCCTAGCTTTCGGCAAATTTCGCTGAGACTTCCTAGCTTGACTATCTTGGGGATCGTCGGTCTCTCGTCGTCAATTCTCCGATTAACGATGAGAGTATCAACCTTGTAGGCGAGGGGACCGGGCTGCCCGTATTTGCTGTTGTGGGTAACTTCCCACTTGGTTTTTAGCTCTCCGGTGCTGCTTCTCTCGTTGATCTCAATATTGATGCTGCCATGCTTGGCTAGTCGGTGGACAGGGAAACGGGAAAGTGCCGTTTCAATCCTAATTGTGTTTTGTGGGGCAAGCTCTAGTTGCTCGGTCATGTATTGCCTTTCCAGAACGAAACTATAGCAACAACATCTTCTTGTTGTTGTTGTCTAAAAGAGTCTAATAATAGTTAGCGTCCGATAAAGCAAGCATTTTCAGCAATTAAATCCAAATTCGTCTCCCCAAAGTACGTGGTGCGTCTCCCCAAAGTACGTGATCGGTCTCCCCAAAGTACGGGTTTCGTCTCCTGAAAGTACGTGGTTCATCTCTCCAAAGTACGGGGTAACTATCATGTCAGTTTAATATCAATTTGATATTAAACTGATTCCCTTTCTAGCTTTTCTAAAATCGCCTCAAGTAACCACGTATGGCGCGGGGTCTTTATGCGTCGAGCCTGTACGCTGGCATCAACCTTTTGCAGCACGTCCTCCGGTAATCGAAGAATTACCGGCATTGCGTCTTTCTCCTTCGCTTGACCTTCGTTACTTCTCGCAACACTCCCGCCTTTGTTAATGAGGGCGTCCACATCAATAGGCTTTGCTGTGGTGCTAGATGATTGCTTTGGCTTTCGTGAAATCGCCATTATGCTCCTACTCCTTTTGGTGCTGATATATCTTTGGTATCAAAAATATATCTATATAACATCAGTACTTCTTCCGTAGCTTTCGGGTCTTGCGGCTTTAATTCCGTAACAGCTAACCCTTCGGCGGCAGCATTACTAAAAGCCTTTCGCGCTCCTAAAGGCGTCTCAATGAAGGAAAGGGAATCAGTATCTTTCAAAACTTCTGCCGCGTCGTCGTTGTCCTGCCCGCGTGGGTCTGCGCGATTGATAAAGGTGCAAGCCTGAAGATTAGGATTTGCGGTCTGCATTTCGCCAACTAAAGCAGACACCTTTTCGAGCGTCCACACGTCGAAAGATCGCGGCACAAAGGGAACTAGCAGAAAATTGGCGACGGTGAGAGCTGCGCGCTGGCTCGTGGTATCTCGCCCGCCTGTGTCAATGATGATGTCTTCGTACTTATCCGCAAGGCGCAAAGTCTCTGTCCGAACGGCTGCGCCGGTGAGTTTGATACTTGTATATCCTGCTCCGTCTGGGCGGCGCTCGTTCCGTATGATCGTGAAATCAGTAGAGGTTTCCTGATCGTCGGCATCAATTAGTAGAACATCGTGCCCTTCGGTGCTACGCATTACGGCTAGGTTAGTCGCTACGGTCGTTTTACCAGAGCCGCCTTTAAT
>JBAVPI010000247.1:0-13055 GCA_049692915.1 Pyrinomonadaceae bacterium | reverse complement strand
CTTCTACTTCTTCGATATTAAAACAAAGCCGTTCAATGCCTCTCGACGTGAAAAACTCGAAGATATCTTCGGCATGGTTGAGTGACTTACGAGTTAACACACACAGGGCATAGAAATTGATGCCGTGTCGCTGTAGGCATTCTACGCCGCGCATGACTTGCGCGTGTGTGCCTTTCCCAGCTCGGGTCTTCCTGGCTGTATCATGCAGGAAGGATGGCCCGTCTAAGCTTACACCTAAGCGGAAGTTGTGGCTCTTAAAGAACTCACACCACTCATCATTAATAAGCGTCGCATTCGTTTGTATCGAGTGGGTTACATGACAGCGCCGAATCTCCAACTGCTTAGATGAATCAACAACTCTAAAATAGAATGGGAGGCCAGCAGCTAATGGCTCACCAGCATGCCATACAACTGTTAGCCGTTGACCCAGAAAAGGGGCAGTCGCGAGATCCGTAAATACGGCGTCTACTGTCTCATACGACATGCGCTTGGCGATATGCCGATTGGGTAAGTAACAGTAAGTGCAATCAAGATTGCAGAAAGATGTGGGCTGCATGACCAATAGGTCAAGCGGTTTATAACCCATGCTTTGTTGGGTGAGATGTTCGTAGTCCTGGCGCGTGCACTGGGCCCAACCAGTGCGAGGACCTTCTCCGTCACGCGATCTAGGAATAGTGCTGGAGACCTGAATACTTTCAAGATTATGATGGTCCATGATTTCCTATCTAATCGTTCGGCTAATAATTAACTACTCAATCGAAGGTGTGTGGAATCCTCCTTACCCATTGGTAATGGCGGTTGACTAGAGACAGTGGGCGCAATGTATATTCTTCAAATCCCTTCGTCAAGCAAATCTTGTTTTCACACCCCATGTGGCGATTTCTACAAAGCATTTATTGCTTCGGCAAATGATATGAAAATTTTCAGCAAACAATCTGAAATATAGGCGAAGACTTTGAAGTAGGATTAAGTCTTTGGTTCACAAAGTTTGCCTACTTGTTTAGTGAATGAAGTAGAAATATTTAGCTAACGATCTGAAAATTTACAGCTTCCTATAAATTTGGGCTATTTTCTGATTTTGTAGGCAAAACAACCAAGACATAAGTTTCGTTATCGGACTCAGAAATTGTGTGGTAACTTCCACGTTCTGAGTTCACTGCCAGCAAACGAGGCTAATCCAAACGAGGCAAAGCAGGGCGGGAAGATTAAGGGAAATCTTCCCGCCCTGTCTCCAATGTTACGGATAACTTACCGCTCGGCGTGTATCGCCGTTTACGCTTTGATTGCGGCGTCGAGGATCATCTGCGCGGCCTGCTCGATGAGCGGCGTGATGATGTCTTCGCCCGCTGATTTGGCTTTAGACTTGAACTGCCTCGACGTCGCCGCCGTCGGGCTGCCGGGCGCTTGCACGCGTATGTCGAGGGTCAACTCGTCCTTCGGCTTGACGTTGGCGGACATCGTACCGGCGTTGACGATGGCGTTGGTCGCCACGGCTCCGGCGACATTGCCGGCGGTGCTGCCCGTGTGACCGATGCCGACCTGTCCGACCGCAGGGGCCATAACTTTTCCGAACATGCCGCCGAAGCCCCCGCCGCCGCCCTTTTTGTGCGAGACGTTGGAATAGACGATGAAGTCGCATTCCTTCTGTCTTGCCTCGGCCTCTAATTGTGAAGGCAGCTTCGCCTCAAGTTGAATCAGTTCAACATTGGGACTCTTCAGGTACTCGGCCAGTGTGTTGCCGACGGCTGCGGCGAGGTCGGACGCGCTCAAGCCTTCCCCGACGCTGCCGGTCTTCACGGATGCCAGACCCAATCGAATCATGCCCGGCTTCTTCGCGCCGACTTCGCCCGCATCACGCGCTCCGCCTGCGCTCGCCATGCTCTTGACGCCCGCGCTCATGCCGGAACTTAATGCGGGAGAAGCAGACGCAGTTCCGGCGTTGCCCTGTTGGTTCATGACTTCGGCATCACCGCCGACGGCGCTGCTCGCCATCAACGACGCGCCGGAGAAGTCCTTGACCTCGCGATAGTCGGCGGGCGCGTCGAAGAGCGCGGCGTCGAGCGAGGCCTGCGAGAGTTCGACGACTTCATTAATCATCGAGAAGCTCTCGCGGCCATCATCGCCGAACATCGTCATCTTTTCCCACAGCGCGTAGCCTTTCTTCGCCGCCCCGACCTGCTTCAACTGATACCTGTCATGGCAGCCGGACTTCTGCTGCTGCGGCCTGTAGGCCGTATAGTTGCGCTCGCGGTCGCAGTCGAGTTGGAAAGCAACATCAATGTACCAGCCGTCAGTCTCCATCTTGCTATTCATCGGCGTGCAAGAGTCGGGCGAAGACTCGGTCACGATTGTGGTGATGATGTGGCGTGCCGTATAGCCGAACATCTGTTTGCGCTCGCCCGTGTCTCTCGACGTGACGGTCGAAGTCACAAGGCCGCCCTTCGTCGGGCCGCTCTGGGATCGCGCGTCGCCGACAGGAGTTGTGTTGGCGTCCGCGTCCGCGTAAGGCGTGACGGTGTAAATTTTCGCCTGCGGCATGAGTTGCAGGTCGCGCCGCAGATCGCACTGCTGGATGCTGACCATCTGCCCGCCCATCTGCTCGCTGCTCTGGCGCTTGCCTTTGATGTACGTCGCGTTTTCGTAGGTCTGGCCCTGCGTTGTCTGGCGCGACTTGATCTTCACGTCGGCACGCACAACTGCGCTCGTCGCCGCGACGCAGAGCAGTAGCAGCGCGAGATGGCTGGCTCGTTTCACACTCATCATGGTCTTCATCGTTCCCTTCTCCCGTAGTTTCAAAATGATTTCGGCCAAGCGTGGGCGCGTCGTCCATCCTCAGGCTCAAACGGCCACTCAACAGGTAACGCGCAAAACGGAAGGAAAAAGAATCAACGGCGCGCAAATATGATTCGCTTCGCGCGCGGGAAACTTTTTGATTCAAAGAGCATTCATTTTGCGCGTTACCGGTTGAGCCTTACTTCCGGCTGAATCCGTTCATAGAGGTGTTGAATGATGAATGTGCGCGCCATCTTACAGACAAACTTACAGACAAAGCTGAGAACATTTCTCTGCCTGACCCTGCTTCTGAGCACCACTTGCAATCTCATCAACGTCAGCGCGCAAACACGTCACGCCGCCGCCACAAGGCCGGGCACTCAGAAAGTCGCTGCCGCAGGTCAGCCTAAGCAGAAAGCACAGGCGTGTTCGAGTGCGTGGACGGGCGTGATGACCTACACGCGCACGCAGAGCAACTCGAACCATAAGACCGTGCAGAGAGTTTCGGCGAGAGGCGAGGATACGACCGACTGGCAGATGAACTATAACTACAGGGCCACCGTCGCCGTCATTGAAACCCCTGAGCGAAACGGTACGAGCACGGGTAAAGCCAGCATCAACCATTCCCTCACCTCGAATGAAACAAACATCGCTAAAGAAAAAAACTCGTGTGACCGTGGTAAGTCTTGGCGCGAGATGTCCGGCACATTCACCTCGAAGACCGAAACGCACGGCAATGCGGGCGGCGTTGAAGCCAACGTCAACGTCGGTGTGAACACAGACGGAACTTATACGGTCAGCGTCGGAGTGCCGCAGATACAGGGTCAAACGACGGGTTCGCAGACTTCGACTTTCAGCGGACAGTGCACGCCGAAAGAAGGAAAGAGTTTGAGTCTGCCGCCGACCCCGACGAGTATTGACGGAAACTCTTTGACGACCGACGGAAGCCACCGTTTGAACCCCGACGACCCGAATCGCCTGAGCGGAAGTTATTCAAAGACATGGCAGAACGTGACCGAGACGCTGAGTTGGAGTCTCCAAAAATGCGGCGCGCCGCTGCGCCTGATTGACTTAAAATTCGAGCACCCGAAATACCCGCGCTTTGACGACTGGCAGGAGATCGTCGAGCAGAACGGAACTACCGACGGTAACATGGTCAAGATTAAAGCCAGAGTTTTGAACGCATCGGGCGAGACGAAATATGCGGACGTGAAATTCAAGGAGACGTATCAGGGCGATAAGTGGGACGGCGCAAAGCCCGACGCGCCGCTCGAAGATAACGTCGTCTCGGTCAGGCTGGACGCGGGCGAAGAGCGTGAGGTCGAGATGTTGTGGGACTCGTCCGGCTACGCATGGTACGACGACGGCAGGCCGCGTCTCGTGCAGCGAATTAAGGCCGAGCTTGAAGAGAACGGGAAGAAGACCGACGAGTTGACGAAGAATCTGAAGGTCGCGCCAAAACCGCTGGTCTTAGTTCACGGCCTCTGGAGCAACTGGAAAGCTTGGGAGACGTGGCAGAATATTTTGACGACCTCACACAGCTACGACTGGAAGGCGTTCCCCGTCGGCGAGAAGCCGGAAAAGGGAGTGATGAACACGGGCGGCGAGTTCCTTTCGACGGGGCCGACAAACGGCATCTTTGAAAACTCGCAGCAGGTCGGCAACTACATCAAGTACGCGCAGGAAGATCGAAATGCGTGGCACGTGGACATCGTTGCGCACTCGATGGGCGGATTGATTGCCCGCCACTACATACATAATTTCATGCCGCCTACGCCCGACGGTCGCCCGCAAATCGCGCACCTCGTCATGCTCGGCACGCCGAACATGGGGTCTCCTTGCGCCGACGTGATGAACTCCACGTTCGAGATGCTGGGCAAGGATGTCGAGGCCATACGGCAGTTGAAGCCCTCGGTTGTCGCAGACTTCAACAAGGTCAACATCAATCGCAAGGGCGTGAAATTCTCCGTGCTCGCGGGTAATCCGCTGCCTGTGATGTGCAAGACCGTGACGCGCAACGACGGCGTCGTTCCCGTCGAGTCGGCGCTCTGGAAGATTAAAGATAACGCGCTCTCGAAGAATGTCCACACGGATTTGACCGGCACGGAAGACTTTTCGAGTTTCGTCAAGCCGCATCTGGCAATCGGCCCGAAGGGTAATCACAATCCAGAGCAGACGGAACTTTCGCAATACCGGAATCAGAACAAGCGGATGCCGGACAGTAATCTCACTCCGCGGATGCTGAACAGTAATCTCGCTCCGATGTTTATCAATGCGTCGTATGGTCTCGATGCCGCGTCCGGACTCAGTGCTTCCGGCAACACGCTCACAGACGCGGGCGGCTTGCTCGCAGACGACTCCCGCCCGGCGTTCGCCAGAGAAATAATGCTCGCGCCGAAACAGATTGTTGAGATCGAGATTCCCGTCCCGTCGAGCGCGAATTTCGTGGTCACGTTTATGGCCGGCGCGAAAGTCTCTGCGATTCTGGGCGATGATAAAGGAGAAGTCCGCGGCAAAAATCTCGCGGATTCGCCTGCGGCGAAAGGCTTTTTCCGCACCATCTTCGTTGAAAACAGCGGAGCCGTGGGAACGTGGAAATTAAAGCTTGAGAATACGGGGACTCTTGAGGCCGTCGCCATCGTCTCGGCATGGAACGATCCCATCACAAACAAACTCTGACGACGGCCGAGCGCATGCGTCCAACAAGTGAGATGTTTCGCGCGCATTTGAAAACGCGCGCCGTCAACAGGTTCTGAGAGTCGTCGCGACCGTTTATCGAATGCGTCGTTCGGCCTGTAGTTTGCGGCTGCCCATCAGCAGAGAGGCCGCGCTCAGGAGGCACGCGAACGGGGCGATGAGAAGCGCGTATCGCATCCGTTGCGGGTCGCCCGCGACGCCGAGCAGGTCGCTGACTTTGCCGATGATCGGTGGCCCGATGCCGTAGCCGATGACGTTGACGGTGAAGAAATAGACGCCGATGCCGAGTCCTCTGAGCTTCGGCCCGACGATGTCATGCACGTCTGCGGCGGCCGGCCCCAACCACATCAAGGCCACTCCATACATGATGAACACAGCGACGACGAGCAAGGCCGGGTTGTTACTGAAAAGCAGTATGAACCACAGAGGGATGGCGGCCAGCGCGCCGCAAGCCGTGAAGAGCATTCGCCCGCCGGGCCAACGCTTCTTGAAACGATCCGCCGCGTAGCCGCCGAAAATCGTTCCCGGCACGCCGCCCGCGACCGCGAGCGTCCCCGCCATGAATCCGATAGTCGCGATGTCCATCCCGTGCACGCGCGTAAAAAACGAAGGCATCCACATCGTCAAACTGTTGGCCGCCAGTGCGAACAGCGCATAGCCGACGCAGTGGAAGCGCAGGGGCACGGATTTGAAGATAATGCGCCAATCGGGCGGCGTCCCGGATGGAGACTCATGAGTGGAAACGACCGGCCTGAGTTCGGTGCGCCCGCGCTGGACTTCACGCAGGCCGAGGACGAGCAGGCAGAGCACGAGGCCGGGAAAGCCGAGCAGGTAGAACGCCCAACGCCAGCCGAGCGTCCCGCCAATCCAGCCGCCCAGAAAGAACGCCAGACCGCCGCCCGCCGCGATGCCGCTCGAATAGATAGCCCCGACCGTCGCGCGCAATCGTTGTGGGAAGTAGTCGCTCAGCAGAGAGAGCGCGGCGGGGCCGAGCGTCGCCTCGCCGACGCCGACCATGACGCGGCAGAAAAAGATTTGCCAGAAGCCGTCGGCGAAGCCCGTCAGACCGGAGAAGAGACTCCACACCGCGAGTCCCGCCGCGATCATGCGCTTGCGGTTAACGCTGTCGGCGAGTCTGCCGAAGGGAATGCCGAGCAGCGTGTAGAAGATCACAAACGAGGTCGAGCCGAGCAGCGCGAGTTGCAGATCGGTGAGCGCCATCTCCTTTTTGATGGGCGTAAACAGGATGTAGATGAGCGAGCGGTCGAGAAAGTTAAGGACGTAGATGGCGGTGAGCAGGCCGAGCGCATACCACGAATAAGCAGGAACGCTTTCGCGCTCCGTTTCCGACACCTGCGGCTTGAGCTTTGTTTCGGCGTGCATAAAAATTATTTCCGCGCGCGTGCCGGACGGCGCGTTGTTTTAATGTGCGCCGTCTGCTCGAAGAAACGCCAAATCTCTTCTCCGGCGTTCGGGCCTTGCGCGTCCGTGTAAGTGCCCGCGGTCGAGCCGCCCGACCAAGCGTGCTTCATCCCCTGCACGAGCCATTTTTCCATCAAAGGTTGACCAGCCGCGTCCGCGTAAATCGAGCGTGTGAAGTCGTGTCCATTCGGAACTGTTCCCTTCGAGGTGTTGTCGGGCGTGTCGTCCACGCTGTTGTTGTCGCGCGCGTCGTCGAGCAAGTCGTTAGCCTGTGCCCATTGCGAGATGACTTGCTCGCCGTTGACGGGGCGGACGACCGTATCGAGCGTGCCCTGAAAAACGATCACGCGAAGGGGTCGCAGTCGAGGACGCGAGGCGCGCTTTCCCGCAACGACGGGCGACTGCGCCGCGACCATTGACTGATATGCTTGCGAGCCTTGCCCGTTCGGGTCAGGCCCGCCGGATTGCTGGGCCGCCAACGCCGCCGCTATGTTGGTCGCCGCCTTGTATTCAATTCCGGCGCAGACTCCGAGGCCCGCAAAGATGTCAGGATAAGTCGCGCCCAGTATGGAGGCCATCGCGCCGCCCGCCGAGACGCCGACGGCGTAGATGCGTCGCCCGTCAACTTTGTACTTCGCGCGCACGTCCTCCACGACGGCTGCGAGCAGCGAAGGCTCGCCCGCGCCCCTCGACTGGTGCGCGGGGTCGAACCAGTTCCAACACCTGTAAGGATTAGCGCTCGCGGGTTGCTCCGGATAAACGACGAGAAAATTGTGCGCGTCCGCCACGTCGTTCATGCGCGTCCCGGCGGCGAAGTCATCGGGCGTCTGCACGCAGCCGTGCAGCATCAGGACGAGCGGCACGGGCGTCTTTTCGTCGTAACGGTCGGGCAGCCATAATTTATAATTGCGCGTGCCAGCCGACGCGTCGCCGACGCTGCCCGCACGCCAGTTCCCTTCCGCGTGTGCCGTGCCCGTCGTCAGAATAAGACACCACGCCGCCAGCGCCAGAGCCGATGCAAATCGAACTGTCATGCCTGAACTCTCCATTATCGTTTAAGACGAAACCGGCCATAGATTCTTCTCGACATACTCCTGAAGCGTTCGTTTCAGCACCTTGCCCGAAGCCGAGAGCGGCAACTCGGCGACGAAGAAAATCTGTTTCGGAAGTTTGTAGCGCGCCAGAAGAGTTGAGCAGAAAGCATCTATCTCTTCCGTCGTGGCCGCGTGGCGCAACACTACTGCCGCGACCGGGACTTCACCCCACTTCGCGTCGGGGATACCGAACAACGCGGCGGAGGCGATGGCCGGATGAGCGTGGAGCACGGCTTCGACTTCGGCGGGATAGATATTTTCGCCGCCGGAGATAATCATATCTTTGGCCCGACCGGCGATGAAGTAGTAGCCTTCATCGTCTTGCCGCGCGAGGTCGCCGGTGTGAAACCAACCGTCGCGCAATGCGGCGGCAGTGGCCTCCTCGTTACGCCAGTAGCCGGAGCAGACGTGACCGCCGCACAGCCACAACTCGCCCACCTCCCCGCGCGCCACATCCACGCCCTCGCCGTCAACAATCCGTGCCGCGCTATGAAAGGTCGGGAAACCGATTGATCCGGCCTTGCGTACCGCGTCTTCCAACCCCAGCTTGAAGCAGTTCGGCCCAACCTCCGTCAGCCCGTAGCCCTGCACGAACGAGACGCCGCGCCGCTGGTAAGCTTCGATGAGCGGAACGGGGCACGGCGCGCCGCCGGAGATAAAGTAGCGCACGGAACTAAAATCGGTGGTCGCAAACCGTGGTGATTCGAGCATCAACTGGAACATCGTCGGGACGCCGAAAAAGATGGTGCAACGATATTGCTCGATGGTCTCCAGCACACGCTCCGCGTCGAAGCAGGGCATGATGACGACGCTCGCGCCGATGTGAAGGAGCGGCAGTGTCAGTACGTTGAAGCCGCCGGTATGAAAGAGAGGCGCGTGGACGGTCGTCACGTCGGAGGAAACGATGTCCCACGCGAGGTTGGTGTTGATGGAGTTCCACGCCAGCATCCGGTGCGAGAGCAACGCGCCTTTCGGATGGCCTGTGGTGCCCGACGTGTAGATGATCAGCGCGGGCATCTCCGGGTCGAACTCTTCGACTTTGATGCTTCGCCCGCTCGCCCCCGCGAGCGCGTGTTCGTAACTTCCGACCGCCGCGCTGGCGCGCGGCTCGTCGTCGAAGACGATGGTTTGCCGGACGATGCCGCGCCCGCGCAGTTCTTCGACCACGCCCGCGAACGACTCTTCGTAGAGCAACACTTTCGGCTGGCAGTCTTCGAGAATATAGCCGAGTTCGTTCGCCGTGAGCCGGTAGTTGAGGGGGACGAGCACGGCGGTCAACTTGGCGACGGCGAAGAATGTTTCGAGAATTTCGGCGCGGTTCGTCGCCAGCACCGCCACGCGGTCGCCGCTCATTATTCCGAAGGTCTCGCGCAGGCAGTTGGCGAGGCGCGTCGCGCGCTCGTCGAGTTGGCGATACGTCAGTTCCGCGCCGGTCTTCAGGTCGGTGATTGCCAGCTTGTCACGCGAGAGCACGGCGCGCCGCGCGAGCCAATCTCGGACGAACATCTCAACCTCCTTTCAAAGCAACAGGTGACGGCCGACAAGTGATGAGCAAGAGGGAGCATGGCTTTTTCCTGCCTCTCACCTGTCAGCCGTTGCCTATGGCTTCTGCTTTAGAAGTTGAGCTTCAGCGCAAACTGTATCAAGCGCGGGTTGTTGCTCGTCGAGACGATGCGACCGAAATTTCCGGGGTTGATAATTTGCCCGGTCGTCGCGTTGAGGCTTCCGCCGGATGCGGCCACCGCGTTCAAGTCGCTAATCGGGTTGGCGAAATTGACCTGATTGAAGAGGTTGAAGAACTCAGAGCGGAACTCGACGTTTCTCCGCTCGTCTATGGTGAAACGTTTGATGACGGAGAAATCAACGTTCTTCTGGCTCGGCCCGCGCAGGATGTTGCGCCCGACCGACCCCAAGTCCGTTCCGACCGCGCCCGCGATGGCCGTCCCGTTTGAACTCGGAATCACGCTCCCCGCCAAGACCGTCGGGCGCGCGAAGGCGGCAGGGTTGAAGGAGTAGCCGGAGGGAACGTTGCTGGTCGCGGTCTGGAGCGTCGCGCCGGGGGCGAAGTTGGGACGCGCCAGAGCGGTCGTCCCGTTCAGTCCGTAGAACGAACCCGCGCCGGAGTCCACGATGTCTATGGGCAGGCCGGATTGCGCGGTGATGATCGTGCCGAGTTGGAAGTTGCCGAGAAGCGCGCGACCGAGGCTCGACTCGCGTGCGAAGGCGGGCGTCGGCAGACTATAAATGCCGCTCAAGACGAAGCGGTGCGTGCGGTCGAAATCGGAGACGCCGCGATTGGCGCGCGGGTCGAGTTGGTTGCCGAGGATGGCCGAAGTCTCGCCGACTGCGCCGGGGTTCAAAACGCCGCCCGTTCCGGGGCCGCCGCCCTGACCCGAAGCGTTGTCAATTGACTTGGCGAACGTGTAGGAAGCGAGGAACGACAGTCCGCTTGAAAAACGCTTCGTCAAACTCGCCTGCAAGGAGTTGTAGTTCGACTGCGCGGTGGTTTGATTCTGAAAGAAACCGTTGATCGCCGCGCCCTGAATCGGCGCGCGCAGGGCGGCGTTCGCGGGCGTGTTGGTGGTGATGACCGCGCCCGTCACGCGATTGACCACGGGGTTAGCGGCTGAAGCGAGGCGTGCTTGATTGATGCCGACCTGCCTGAACAGGTTGAGGCCGTGCGTGCCGACGTAAGCGACTTCGAGGAGATAATTTCTGAACAGTTCGTACTGCATGCTGGCGTTGTACTGTTGCAGATAAGGAGTACGGATGTTGCGGTCGAAGAGTGTGCCGGAGAGCGCGACGGAGGGGACGAAGGTCGGGAACTGACCTTGCGTGGGCGCGGGAAAGAACGGATTCGAGACGGGGATAAAACCCGGATCGGTGACGCCCGCGACGCGCGCGCCGAAGACGAAGGTCGGCGGCGCGATGACGTTCAGGGTGATGTATTGAAACGACGTGCGCGAATAGAAGATGCCGTAGCCGCCGCGAAAGACGAGACGGTTCGAGTCGAGCGGCGAATAGGCGAAGCCGATGCGGGGCGCGAAATTGTTCGCGTCCCTGCTGTTGAGAACGGAATCGCTGACGTTCGGGACGCTCGCCAGATCATATTGCGAAATCACGTTGCCCGCCTGCACGAAGCCGCTGCCGGTGCTGGCGAGTCGCGTCGGGTCATAGAGCGCGGGGTCGAAGGTGGCGATGCGCCCACGCGTGTCGGTCGGCGGCAGGTCGAGTTCGTAGCGCAGGCCGAGGTTGAGCGTCAGCTTGGGCGTCAGCTTGTAATCATCCTGCACGAAAAAATTGTAATCGGGCGCGCGCAGAGAGCGGTCGCCGATGCCGCTACCGAAGACCGAGACGAAGGCGCTGCCGGTGAGAAATTGGTCGAAGCTGAGAAAGTCGATTTGCCCGCGCGTGAAGAAGTTGAGCGTGTAGTTGTTCTCGCTGTAGCGAAATTCCGCGCCTGTGCGAATCTGATGTTTGCCGCGCGTGATGGAGAGCGTGTCGGCCAGCGTCGTCGAGGGCGCGCGTGCCTGCACGTCAATCGTCGGCGATGTGCCGATGACGACGCCTCCTGCGGCGGGCGCGATGCGAATCAAAGGCAGGCCCGGAAACGCGGCGGCGTTGGCGCGATTAATGTTAACGCTCGAATCGTTGACGGGTTCCTGCGGCGTGGCATCTACGCGAATGAAGTTATAGCCCGCGCGCACTTCGTTGACCATCGTCGGGCTAATGACGTGGACGTACTGGAGCGAGAGCAGGCGGTTGTTGTTCTGCTGGAAGTTGCCGAAGCCGGGGACGTTCGGCCCGCCGCCGAGGAAACTCGGCAGCACGAGCGTCTGCGGCGCATTTGAATAGAAGAACTTTCCCGACAGCGTGTTGCTGTCGTTGAAGCGATAATCAATATTCGAGTTGAACTGGTTCTCGTCGTAGGCGGAAGGGGTCGTGCCGGAATAGAGACCGTTGGAGGTCTGCGGCGTCGGAATCAGAAAGCCGCCGCTGTCTAGTTTCACGTTCAAGAGTGCGAGCGCGGTCGGGTTGATGGCGGTCAAAGCGGGCGTGCCCGGCACCCTGCGCGAATTGTAGAGTGCGAGCAGACGCGCTTCCGAGCGGTCGTTGGTCAGGCCCGGCGTGATGAAGACGTTTGAGGACAAACTGTTGATGACCGATGCGCCGTTGCGCTCGCGCGTTCCCTGATACGAGCCGAAGAAGAAAGCTTTGTCCTGCACGATGGGGCCGCCGATGACGCCGCCGAAGACGTTGCGCTTGAGCACGGGGCGTGTGACGCCCGCCGCTTTCAAAAAGGGATTGTTGGCGTTCAAGGCTTCGTTGCGGAAGTATTCATACAGGCTGCCGCTATAAGTGTTCGTGCCCGACTTGGTGATGGCCTGCACGTTGCCGCCGCCGGAGCGCCCGAAGGTCGCGTCGTAGAGCGAAGTCTGCACTTTGAATTCCTGAATTGATTCGGGCGCGGGAACGGAGAGCGAGGGCGCGGAGTTTGTGCCTTGCGAGTTGGCGTCAATGCCGTTGATCTGGAAGTTGTTGTTGGTGACGCGCCCGCCGTTGACCGAGATGTTCTGCGAGTTGCGACCGACCGCCGTGTTGTCGGGCAGATAGGTAGCCGTCCCTGTCGAGAGGCCGAGTATCTGCGTGAAGTTGCGCGTGGCGAGCGGCAATTCCGCGACGGTGCGCGAATCCACGACGCGACCGAGTTGCGGGCTATCACTCTGCACCACGGGGCCGACCGAGCCGTTGACGACGACCGACTCGCCCGTCAGTTCGCCGACGACGAGTTGCGCGGGGATGGTCGTCGTTTCCGTGATGGCGACGGTCACGTCTTCAAAGACCGTCGGCCTGAACCCCTTCGCGGCAATCTGAATGCGGTATTTGCCGGACGGCAGCAGCGTCACGGCATAAGCGCCGCTCTCGTCAGAGTTGACCTTGCGCTCGTCGCCCGTCGCCCTGTTCGTGACGGTCACTTCGGCCCCCGCCACCGCGGCTCCGTTGGCGTCTCTGATCACGCCTTCGACGTTGCCCGTCGTTTGACTCTGAGCGAACACGCCGACGCTGCCG
>JBAVPI010000246.1:0-3422 GCA_049692915.1 Pyrinomonadaceae bacterium | reverse complement strand
CCCGCCGCGGCGGGACGCGAGAACCCGTCTCCCACGGAAACGGGCGCACAGTTTATATGTGCTCTTACACTTTCGGCTCGCGCACGAACGCCAGAAACACTCGGCCCGCTTCTCTTGTAGAACTTCTTAAGAACTGCTTACTGCTTAGGGTGCATTACAGATACTACTTTTTTTCCCGATGAGCAAGCGCAAGTTTAACTATCAGTATGAATAAACTTTGTCCGATTCATTAGAAGTTCTTAACAGCCGCGGCGGGGCGGATGGACGATGACTTGGCTCTTCCTAATTTTTATCTCCGAAGATAAAAATCAGCAGCCCCACGGCGGCCAGCAGGAACAGCACGAAGAGCGTAATCTTCCAGACGCTGTAGGGTCGCTCGCCCTGCACCTCGCCCGTGCGCCCGTTGACGACGACCTGATAGATTTTCCGGTTGAAGTGGTACGCGCCGACATAGACGGGCAGCAGTAGATGCTTGAAAGTGATGGCGGAAAACTTTGTCGAGACCGTCTCGATGCGCTGCTCGTCGCCGCCGATGTCGGCGCGCACGTCCGACTCGATGACGCCCGCGGCCACCGCCTTCGCCAGTTCAAATCCTTCGGCCAGATCAACTTGATAACGCTGCGCCCGATAGCCGCTGAGGTAGGCCGGCTCGTAAGGCTTAAGCTCCGGCAAGTCCCACGGCTGGAGCGCGTCGAGGCGGTTCGACGGCAGCGACTTCGTGGCGGCAATCAGGATGTCGTCAAACGCGCGCGAGACGTTGCCCGCCGCGTCGTGCCAAGACGTGTGCTGCACCTGCCGCGTCCGCGTCACGTTGTTACCCTGCGCGTCGCGCTCGGTGTAGGTTTGGGTCACGTAATAATGCTCGCCGCGTTGTCCTGTGTAGCGGGTGGCCGTGTACGCGTCGTAAGTCCAGAACGGGATGTAGATGCCGCCGATGGGTTGCTGGTCGGCGAGATTCTTGAGGGCGTTCGGCGCGAACCAGAGACTTTCGATCCAGCGGCGCACGCTCTTGGTCGCGCTTTCGGTCGTGACGCCGAACGGCAAAATGCCTGCGGGCGCGACGATGGGGTCGGCGGACTTCGGCTGCGCGACGATCTTTCCGCCGCAAAAGCCGCACTCGCCCGCCACGTCCGGCGGCGTGAACGCGACGATTGCGCCGCACGTCTCGCAGCGCACTTCAAGCGCCCCCGCAGCAATCGTCCCCAGTTGATCGGCGTGCGCTTTCAGGTAGTCGCGGTAATTCTCAAACCCCAGTTCCTCCACGCGCCCGTCGCCGGGGGCGATCTGTTCCGTGCGCCCGCAGTAAGGGCAGGTCAGACAACCGCCCTGCGGCTCGAAGACTTGATCGGCCCCGCAACCGGGACAACGGTAGCGACGAACTTTCTCAGCCTTCGTAATTTGCGTCGGTTCTCCCTGCGCGCCCATCTAAAAATTCACTCCCGCGTAAAGAGCGCAAAGTGCGGATTGCCTTTGCGCCGCCAGATGAAACCGTCGAGCACGTAATGCACGATCTGCGGCAAGGCCAGAAGCGGCACGAGCCAGATTTTCAACTCCGACCAATCCCACGCGCCGCCGAACAACCACGCGCGCTCGTGCCACACGCCCCTGTCCCAGAGCAACTCCTCCGCGTAAGCCAGCAGCCACAACGTCGCCAGAAAAATCACGGGCCAGCGCGTCAGCCAGCGATAAGACGACGGCGCATCCGCCGCTCCGGCGCGGCCCCGCGCGTACCACCACACGAGCGCGAGATACGGCACGCCGTGAATAAAAATGTTCGTCACCGTGAAGGCATAGTCGGAGTTTAACCACACGATGCCGACGTACCAGCAGACGGCGGTCGTCGCGACGATTGAGTCCTTGCCCGGATTGCCCTCCCCGCGCACGATCCAGCCGTGTGCCGAGCGCACCGCGTAGAGCGCGAGCGCGAGCCAGTAGAGGGGGCGCGCGACCTCTTCGACGAGCGACGGCAGCGCGGCGAAATCATTCGCGAGGAACCACCAGAATTTTCGCGGCAGGTGCGCGTGCCAGTAGAGCAGTGGATAGAGCGTCGCCAAGTAGATCGCCGACGCGTCAATCCACCAGCCGACGCGCCCGCGCTCGCCCATGCGCGCACGGTAGAGCGCGACCCAGCCGTACTGCTGTCGCACGAAATGAAAGACCGCGAGATACGCCAGCGAGCGCCAGAACAACGCTTCGCCTTCCGAGTAGAGCGCCACGCCCAACGAGAGCGCGACGAGCGGCGCGAGCGCGTACAGCCACGGTCGGCGGCGCAACTCGCCCACGTCGAAATAGACGCGAAACGCCGTCGCATAGACGTGCGCCACGTCCACCAGCAGCACCGCCGGAACCCACGCCCAATCCGGCGCATCTTTGTCGAGCACACCGGCGCGCGCCCCGACCCACAGCGCCACGAGCGATAAGACGGCGCTCCCCGTAAACACGCACACGTCCACGCGCGGCGAAAACAGCCACCACTCTTTCGTCGCCGTCGCCGTTTTGACTTTTACAACCGCGCGCAGTTGTTCCGTCGCCATCGTCTCACTCGTTAGCGTGGGCACGTCATCGGGAAATTGGGACGCGCTTCAGGCAGGCACAATGATTTCCGGGTCGTCAACAGGCTCGTAGGTTTTGGCGAAAATGTCTGCGTCGCAGATGTATTGATCGTCGGGCGTGCGCGTGATGAGCCAGTCTCCGGCCTTACCCCTGTGCACCCAGCCGGGACGAAAAATCTCCACCGGGTAAGCCATCCGCAGCGCCTCGACCAACACGTCCGCGCGCTTTGTATAGTAGCCGTCGCGCCCCTCGATTGGCTCGTAAGTCTCGAATGCCTCAGAATCGAAGGCGTACTGCTCGCCGTCCTCGCCCGTCGCCAGAAACTGACCCGGCTCGATCTCCTGCGTGCCTTCCAAAGTCTTGATCGTCCGTCCCTCGGTCACAGGTTCGATTTTAACCGGCAACGGCCTCTTCCTGTATTTCGGCATCTCCGCTCTCCTCCGTGGTAATTCCCCACGAGACCCCACGACACACGCGCGGCCCACATCGTCCGCGCCTGTTTGCTTACGCGCTCACGCGCATGGCATAACCTTCGCGATTGTGGCATGCGGGCAAGCGACAGTGCCAGCCCGCGCCCGTTCATTCTCTGACGACCTTCCGACATTGATGAAACCCTCTTCCTTACACGACGACCGGATGCAGCCCCGCGCGGCAGAAGGGTGGCACGCGCGTGCGCGACGCATGAGGGCCGCACGCGCGCTGGCGCGACAGCTTGATTATCAAGAGCAGAAGGCGTCGAAGGTGGCGGGCCGCGAGGCCGAGTACACGGCGGGCATGCTGCGACGTTCCACGCGCGCGCGTGCCCTTCTGGAAGACGTGCGCCCGATTGACGAGAATGCACGCGTGCTTGAGATCGGAAGCGGCGCGCA
>JBAVPI010000245.1:0-4591 GCA_049692915.1 Pyrinomonadaceae bacterium | reverse complement strand
TTGGTTTCTTCGATCTTGACCATTCGCGGGACAACCCGCTCGCGGGTGGTGAGGCGCACCGGCCGCTTCATATCCGGGAGCCAGACGTAGCGGCGGATGGTGCGCGGCGTCCGCCCGCCGAAGGCTTCATCAATGGCGGCGTCAAGCCATGAATCAATTCCGTAAACGGTGACGGGAACTCTCACGCGCTCGCGCGTCTCCGGGTCGCGCAACATGGCCGTCAGGGTCACGCCTTCGACGCCCGGTTGCTCGCCTCTGTCGTAAAGCGGGAAGCCGCTCGTATAAAGGCGATTAAGTTCTTCGCTCAAGTGGCGGGCGCACTCCGGCAGGCTGACTGCGTCAACGTCGTCGTCCAAATCTCCGCAGGCGATCTTGCGATCTGTGTCTGTCATATGAAGGCTCACGGCGAAGCCCTCGTCATACTGCTCGTAAGCGCGCTCGAATCTGTCGAGGTACGCGCCGAACTCACCGTCGTCTTCGGTTTCCGCCGACATGCCGCTCAATTGTTCGGCGTACTCGTCGTAGGCGAATGCCTGATCATTCTTGCGATATACGATACGCCCCTGCGCCCGAAGCTCGTCGTTGAAAAGGGTCGCGCGTTCGTCCGCGTTATCTTCGCCGAGCACGCGGGCGGCGTACTCCATCCAGCGGGTGCGCCGCTCGGAGGGTGAAACTTCGGCGAACGCATCCGCGCAAGAAAGATTGTCGTCACCGGGTTCAGTCAGCACCTCCGTCTCATCGTCACCGAACTCCAACTGCTCAGACGAAGCGGTGACGGCTGACATCTCAAGGGCGAGCAAGCCCATCTCCTTTAGCACGTCACCGACCGGACGACGATTCGCCTCCGCGTAGTAGTGCGACGCGAGTTGTTGGAGATAAAGAGCCGACGCATCAAGACCTGCGATGAGGCGCAGGCAGCGCACGAACTCTGCCGCGTCCTCGCCGTTGCCGAGTTTGCGCGCGGCGTATTCGGGAGCAGCGATCTTGACTTCGAGTGAGTGGTCAACTGCTCTCTCTTCCACAACCGGCGGGCGGACTTCCGTCACCGCGGCGAAACGGTTGGCGATAGCAGGGAACTCCGTCGCGGTTGCGTCGGTCGAAAGGAGGACTTCAGCCGCCTCTACGGCGTCGAGGTCGAAGTTGCGGAGCGCCTCACGGACGCTCTCAGCGGCGAAGGTCGTGGCGTTCGCACTGAGAGTCAGAACGAGAGCCGCGCTGCTCAACACATGGAGCGCGCGCTGTTGCAGGACGGCGACGAAACTCGGAGCTTTCACGCAGGCCGTCGAGTGCGAGATGTCCGGCTCGTAGCGGCTGATCTGGTTGCCGTTGACGGTGTGGCTCTCAACGTCGAGGCGTTGCAGTCCTGAGAGACGCGAGTAATGCGTGTAGAAGTCGTACTGCGGATTGCCCGTGTTTTCGGACGGACGGAAGAGTTCACGGTTGGTTAAGGCGTAAAGGTTTTCGGGCGACTGATGTTGACTTGTCATCGTTGAAACTGCTCCTTCTTGGAAGTGAAATGTGTGCCGGATGGATCCGGCTTGAAATCACCCCTTGAACAGTCCTTCTAAAATTTGCCCCGTGAGGTGGAGTCAAGTTGCGTGACAAGCGGATGGTTGGGAAAGATAGTTTGAGCGGCGTCAGTTTCGACAATGCCTCAGGCTCGCTCGCCCGGCGTCACCGCCCGCAAATTGCTCTTCGGACGGACGGGTGTTTGATCTGTTCGGTGAGCGGCTTCAGCCGAACGTCGAAGAGCGTCATGGGCTAAGAGCGAAGCGTTGATTGGTTCCGACTGGGAATGGACGACGCGCAACGGCGGGTAGTATTTACGAAGTGCGGCGCGCCTCTTCCGCCTTTTTGCGGATTTATGTTCGAGCCAGTCGGCGCTCGCTTCAAAAGCTTTGGAAGCACCACGCATCAGCGCGTCGCAGACGATAAGGGTGAAGATGAAGAGGATCAAGCAGACGCCAATGAAAAGCAGATTTTCAAGAAGAACGTCAGGCGCGGGCGGTGCGCTGGTCATAACTAACACGAGCGAAAGCGACATGAGAGAAGTACTCCTTCGTGAGCGGGACAGTTTGCTAAAACGCAGACTGCTATCCGCCCCTTTTCGCTCGCGTCTTCAGTTGGATGAAAAAGGTGGATTAAACCATTCGTCGCTGACTGTGGAGCGACGAAGGGAAATCCCGATGGAAGGTCAGACGTTTAATTGAAGGGAATCCGTGTCGGATACATAATCGCCGCGAGGCGAAACACGAATAGCCGAGGTGAGATACAAGATTGCGGGATGCTACTTTTTCATTCCCGGAAATGACTGCCGCGAGATGAACACGGGCGGCGCGCCCTTTGAGCAGGCAACACAAAGAGCGGGAGCCTCGAAGGCAAGATTGGTGTGGTTATATATTCCGCATTGACTGACGCACGGAGATTGCGAGACTTCGGTCTGGCGTATCACAAGAGTGGAAAAGAACTTTCGACTTCGTCTGTGTCCCGGTCGTTGAATCCTTCGGCACGAGAGGCTTGCGACTCGGCCTCAGTAAGGGCTTCCTCAATCTCGTCCAACTCGGTAAGAACTTGTGCGTAACGGGCGCGTTCGTCAATCTCGCCTATATCATCCGCCGACGCTTCGGCAGACTCGTCGGTCTCGATGGTCGTTCCATAGGAGTCCTCGCGGACGGTATAGATCACACCCTCACACGGTATTTTCGTAGTGCGTGCCATAAAGATTCTCCAAGATCGTGTTAGTTCACTTCGCGGCTGCTACGCTTCGTGGTTCGGACAGGCGGCTACGTGTGCGAGAAAGCTGGCTCTTGATGTTTGTGTAGTCGAGTCCTAACCGCTCTGCCGCTTCACGCAGCTTTCCGCTCGTGCTGGCACGCCACGCCGCCTCGATGCCGCACTGCTTGGCGCGCAGCATCCACTGCTTCAATGTCTCGCCGCGTCGCAGCACGCAGACTTCAAGAGGCAGAACGATGTCGCCTTCCTCGGCGAGTGACTGCAAGGCTTCCGCCAGTTGCTGAAAAGAATAAATACTTCCGCACGCTTTTTCCAATGTGGTGGCTGCTTCTGCGGTTGGCTCTACGCCTCCGGCGTCGTAGCTCAACCATGCGAGAGCCTCGCCTGTGCGCTCCATTGTAATCGTCTCGCCTTCGCGGACGTAACTCGTCAGCTCGAAAATCGTATTACGCAGCACGCGGATGTTACCCGACCAGTGATGCGCGCACAGCATCTCGACCGCCCCGGTCTCGATCCCGTATTCTTCGCGCTCGCCCTCCGCTTTAGAAATCGCGCCGGCAGCTTCGCGCAGGAAGGTGTCAATCAGCGCGGGGATGTCTTCGCGCCGCTCGCGCAAGGGGACAGCTTCGATCCTCAACACGGCGAGGCGGCAATACAGGTCTTCGCGGAAAGAGCCTTCGCGGATCATCCCTCGCAGGTCGCGCGATGTGGCAGCGATAATCTGCACGTCGCACTTGACGTATTGATTCGTCCCCAAACGCTTGATCTGCTTCTCGTCAATTGCTTTCAAGAGCTTGTTCTGCACCACGGGCGGGATGTCGCCGATCTCATCGAGAAAGAGGATGCCGCCATCCGCCTCTTCGAACATTCCCTTGTGGTCGCGGTCCGCGCCGGTGAACGCGCCCCGTCGGTAGCCGAACAGTTCCGCCTCGACTAAGTGTTCGGGCATCGCCGCGCAGTTGAGTTCCACGAAAGGCTTGCCGGCGCGGGCTGACTTCGCGTGAATCAGACGCGCGGACACGGTCTTACCTGTGCCCGTCTCGCCGGTAATGAGAATGCCATGAGGGAAACGTGCGACGCGCCCGATGTCGGCTTCGAGCTTTCGCGCCTTCTCGCTCGGCAGACCTGAAGAATTTTTTTCGGCACCCTCTGCCTCCTCCAGCGGAGCGAACCGCCATGCCCGGCGCGAGAGACGTTCCGCTTGGATCGCGGCGGCGTGCAATATCGCGCCGACCGCCCGCTGCGCGAGCTTACTCGATGACCCGCGGTAGCGCGCTTCAAGCGTCGTCACCCCCGTGCGCGCGACAAAGTCAGCTAGTCTAGCGTCAACTTCCGGGCTGGCATTGGCTGGCGGTGCGATTGGTCGCGGAGCTTGCCATAGGGTAATGAATCCGCTGCGGTCGAGCTTTAGTGAACTGACTGAGATTTCTAATTCAGCAAGCAGACGGCTAGCCGTCTCAAGCGTTGCGGCGATTGAATCGGTCGCGGCAAGCTGCTCGGCTTCAATCAGAAGCGCAGCGCGGTCAGAATTGGTCGCGGAACTGGAATGGATTCTTTCGGCAATGTTGAGCGTCGTCTCGGATGATTGCACCTCCGCACGCAGCTCCGTGGGGGACACGAGCTTCATGACTACTCCTTCTTCTTTTTAAGGGGCGCTTCCGACTGGGTATTCAGAAGCAGGGGAACCACTGTTAGAGCAGCCATCCGAATAACAAGAATAATGCCAGAGCAGACGGAGGCTGTGAGTACGCCGCTGTCGAAAGTGAAAGCATTGTCCGCAGAGCGGTTTAGAACAAAAGAGGGGCAGGAGCAGTGAGGAGGGGAGAATTGAGGAGAAGTGTAAAGCAGTCTTTACAGG
>JBAVPI010000244.1:0-6984 GCA_049692915.1 Pyrinomonadaceae bacterium | reverse complement strand
CTTTATGCCAGATAAAGCAATGCGAGTGCACTGCCCATGCCGCGGATTTCCGTTCGCCACATGTTCGCCGAATAAATCTCATATCTTCTCTTACTTCAAGTAAACGTTGAACTTAGCTTCTTAAAATGTTGAAAAGATATGTCTTTACAGGCGAACGCCCGCATGCTAAATTCCCGCCACTTTGTTGCTAACTTCTTGAGCAATAAAGAAATGGGCGCTTTTCACATACACGTTATGGTGGCGCTTACCGTTCGGCTACACACTATGTTGCGACTTCTGTTGAAACGGGCCTTTTAAGGGGCTTTTGTCATGGTGATTCGTTTCGGAACATCTGGTTGGCGCGCCGTCATCGCGGACGAGTTCACATTCGCCAATGTGCGACGCGTGACGCGCGCTATTTGCCAGTATCTCGAAGAGGCCGGAGCGGGGTCTGGCAGCACCCTCATCGTCGGTTATGATACGCGCTTTCTGGGCGAACATTTCGCCGAATTATGCGTTCGGGAACTCGCCGCCAAAGGTTTTCAGGCTCTGCTTTGTGATCGCCCGACTCCGACTCCGACTATTTCACACGCCATCCGCAGCAGACAGACAGTGGGCGCGATAAATTTTACCGCTTCGCATAACCCCCCTGAATACAACGGGATGAAGTTTTCGACGGCTGATGGCGCTCCGGCCCTGCCGGAAGTGACAAAGCGTGTCGAGGAGTTGATCAAGGCGAACGAGAATTTGAACGAAGCCGAGCCGGTGGCGGGCAAAGCCGAGGTGAAAGTCGAGTCATACGATCCCCTCCCGACTTACATCTCCGATCTGGAAAGCAAAGTTCGCTTCGACCAGATCGTCGCCGCCGGTGGGCGTTACGCTTACGATCCGCTGTGGGGGACGGGGCGGGGTTATCTGGACTATGCGCTGCGAAAGCACGGGGTTGAGGTGGAGACGATCCACGATTGGCGCGACGTGCTCTTCGGCGGTCGTTCTCCCGAACCGGGCGAGGATCATTTGGATGAACTTCGTGAAGTGGTGAAGAAGAATAAGTCCACTCTGGGTCTGGCAACCGACGGCGACGGCGACCGCTTCGGCGTACTCGATGCGGACGGCACTTTCATCACGCCGAACACGCTCATCGCCATCCTTTTCGACTACCTTGCAGATTCGCGCGGCTGGACTGGCGGCGTGGCGCGCTCCGTCGCGACATCGCATCTCGTGGATCGAGTGGCCGAATCGCGTGGCCTGCCGCTGTATGAAACGCCTGTCGGGTTCAAGTTCATCGGCGAATTGATTAATGATGACAAAATCATTCTGGGCGGTGAAGAATCGGCGGGCCTCTCCATCCGCGGCCACTACCCGGAAAAGGACGGAATCATCGCGTGTCTTCTCGCGGCGGAAGCTGTCGCCGCGCGCGGCGCGAGTCTCGGCAAACAACTCGAAGCTTTGTATGCGCGCGTCGGACGGCTGGAGAACGGTCGCATCGGCGTGAGCCTGACGCCTGAGATTGCCGCCACACTCGCCGAAAAATTGGCGCGCGAACCCGCTGAGATCGGGGGACGCAAAATAAAGACCGTCAACCGCATTGACGGTGTGAAATTTATTTTTGACGACGGCTCATGGCTGCTGATGCGTCCATCGGGCACGGAACCGCTGGTGCGTATTTACGCTGAAACTGAATCGAAAAACGACTTGGAGGTGCTTCTTGAACAAGGCCGCAAATACTTACTGGACTGACTCTCGCCTCGCGACCCAAAGGCCCACGGCGCGAACATTCACGCCCGCTCTCGAAGGCTTTGGGGAAGCAAGCGTCTCCGTCGCCACGGCGCGCCCGGCGATTCGCCGACGCGACTTCGCGATTCCCTCTTGGGTCGTTTTCTGCATGATCATGCTGGCGACTTTCGCCGTCTGCGTGACGGTCACGATGCGCACGCATGCCGAGATGAGCAACGCGACGCAGAAATTCGACCAGATGAACTACGACGTGGAAAAGATACGCACGACCAACGCTTCTCTTAAGAATCAGGTCGAGAAGCTGCGCACAGACCCGCGCTCAATCGAGTCCGCCGCGCGCACGCGCCTGAACATGGTGCGCTCGAATGAGGTGGTCGTCCCGCTCGATTAGTCGCGCGCGGAATCAGCGGTTTGAGTCGTCAAGCGAGATCGAGTTTTTCCGCCGGTCGCCTGCCGTTAGCTGCCCGCATATTGCCCCGTTCGAGATACCTGCCCGACAACTTGCGCGGCTGTTTGTTTCAACTGACAGCCGCGCCACCCTTCCACGCTCCGAACCGATAAATTCACGCGGAACATTCGGTTGACACTCTTCGCGAGCGTCAACTAATATCAATTTCTATTCACCCAAAGATAAAAAGTTTAGAACCTTTGCGACCGCCGCGCGCCGCACGAAAGAGATCGAAAAGGTATGGCTGAAACGAAAGAAATCATCACACCGGAACAGGCCGCAGTGGAACGTTGGGAGCAAGAGACGCTAAAGCCCGTGCTCGCAAAACGACCGGAAAGCAAGTCGCGTTTCGAGACCGTTTCGCTCGAAGACGTTAACCGTCTCTACACGCCCGCCGATGTCTCTGACGTGGACTTCGAGCGCGACGTTTCTTTCCCCGGCGAGTTTCCCTACACGCGCGGCATTCATCCGACAGGCTACCGCGGCAAGCTATGGACGATGCGACAGTTCGCCGGTTTCGGCACGCCTGAAGAGACCAACGCGCGTTTCAAGTATCTGATGGCGCAGGGGCAGACCGGCCTTTCCGTCGCTTATGATTTGCCCGCGCTGATGGGTTACGACGCCGACGCGCTGCTCTCCGAAGGCGAAGTCGGCAAGTGCGGTGTCGCGGTCTCTTCACTCGCCGACATGGAAGTGCTCTTCGACGGCATCCCGCTCGAAGAAGTGACCGTCTCACAGACGATCAACGCGCCCGCCTCCGTTTTGCTCGCGATGTATCTGGTCGTCGCCGAAAAGCAGGGCGCGGATTTTCGTAAGATTTCGGGCACGCTTCAAAACGACATCCTCAAGGAATACATCGCGCAGAAGGAATGGATTTACCCGATCCGGCCCGCGATGAAACTCGTCATAGACACGTTCGAGTTCTGTACCGAGCACGTGCCGAAGTACAACCCGATCTCCGTCAGCGGCTATCACATCCGCGAGGCCGGTGCGACGGCGATGCAGGAACTGGCCTTCACCTTGCGCGACGGCATCGAATACGTCGAATGGGGCGTGCGTGCCGGGATGGATGTGGACGTGTTCGTCCCGCGCATCTCTTTTTTCTTCAACGCGCACAACGACTTTTTTGAGGAGATCGCCAAGTACCGCGCCGCACGCCGTATCTGGTCGCGCGTGATGCGCGAACGTTTCGGCGCGCGCGACCCGCGCACCCTGCAACTGCGTTTTCACACGCAGACGGCCGGCGTCTCGCTGACCGTTCAGCAACCTTTGAACAACATCGTCCGCGTCGCGATACAGGCGCTCGCAGGTGTTCTCGGCGGCACGCAGAGTCTGCACACGGATGCTTTCGACGAGGCATTGGCGCTCCCGACAGACCGCGCCGCGCTCATCGCCCTGCGCACGCAGCAGATCATCGCCGAAGAGACGGGCGTGGCGAACACGGTTGACCCGCTCGGCGGCTCTTACTTTATCGAGTCGCTGACGAAGAAGTTGGAGGACGGCGCGCTCGACTACTTCGAGAAGATTGACGCGATGGGCGGGATGGCCGAAGCGATTGAGAAGGGCTTTCCCCAGCGCGAGATTCAGGAATCGGCCTACCAGTATCAGAAGGCCGTCGAGCGCGGAGAGCAGTCAATCGTCGGCGTCAACAAATACCAGATGGAGGACGAGTCGTCCGAAATTCAGACTCTTGTCATCAACGAAGCCGTCCGCGAGCGCCAGATCGAGCGGCTGCAACGCACGCGCGACGCGCGTGACAATGGCGCTGTCGCCAACTCGCTCGAAAAACTAAAACAGGCCGCGAGCGCGGGCGACAATACCATGCCCGCGACCATCGAAGCCGTCCGCGCCTACGCCACGCTCGGCGAAATCTGCGACGCACTACGCGACGTGTACGGCCTTTATGAAGAGCCTGCGTTTTAGCGCCGTCGGCGAGTGGCAAGCGACGGGTGACAAGTCGAAATCTTGTTCCTGCTCGTCACCCGTCGCATGTCACTCGTCACTTTAATTATGTCTGAAAGAAAAATTCGCGTTCTCGTCGCCAAGCCGGGCCTCGACGGACATGATCGCGGCGCAAAGATCATCGCACGTGCTCTGCGCGATGCGGGGATGGAAGTCATCTACACCGGCTTGCGCCAGACGCCGGAGATGATTGCGGCGGCGGCGCTTCAGGAAGACGTTGATGCCGTCGGCGTTTCGATCTTGAGCGGGGCGCATAATACGCTCTGCCCGCGCATCGTCCAGCTTCTGCGGGAGCGTGGCATGGACGACTGCCTCGTCCTCGTCGGCGGAATCGTGCCGAAAGAGGACATCCCGAAATTGAAGGAGATGGGCGTCGCTGAAATTTTCCTTCCCGGCACGTCCACCGAGGATATCGTCAAGTATCTCCGCGAACACGTCGGGCCGCGCGCGTGATGCGCGTGTCGGGTGAGGAACAGGCGCAACCTGTCCTCGTCGAGTTGCAAGGCCCGCTCGCCGTCATCCGTCTCAACCGCCCGCACGAGCGCAATGCTCTCTCCATCTCCACGCTCGTCGAACTGGACACGACATTTTCCGAACTCACACGCCGCGAGAATCTCAAGGCCATCATCTTCACGGGGACGAAAGATGTCTTCGCCTCCGGCGCGAACATTCGAGAGCTTGAGGCGCTCACGCCCGCCACCGCCGGAGAGTTTACCGAACGCGGCCAAAGTCTTTTTCAAAAAATCGCGAACGCGCGACAACTGACGGTCGCGGCCATCAACGGTTATTGTATGGGCGGCGGACTCGACCTCGCTCTCGCGTGCAACATTCGCTGCGCTTCGCACACGGCTGTGCTCGCGCATCCCGGCGCGCGTCTCGGCGTCATCACCGGCTGGGGCGGCACGCAACGTCTCACGAGACTCATCGGCGCGGCCCGCGCACTTGAAATGTTTGCAACCGGAAAACGTTTGACGGCGAGCGACGCACTCGCATGCGGCCTCGTCACACACCTGCACGAAGACGCCCTGACCTGCGCTCTCGAAATCGCCTCACGCAAAATTTAGAACATGTGGTTCTTTAAGGTTTGTTCAGGAAGCGCGCGATTCCCTGCCGACAGTCGTCCGTCATGCGCGCGATGGTGTTGATGTCCACGCCTGATTGAAGGGCAGCCTCGAAGGTCAGGCCGTCCGCGTGGTAGAGGAGACGCTTGGAGAGCATGACGGCGGAGCGACTCGTCTTTCCGAATCCGGCGACGTACTCAGCGACCTTTTCCTCGAACGTGTCTTCGTCGAAGACTTGATTGACGAGGCCGAAGCGCTCGGCTTCGGAGGCCGCGATTACCGAGCTGCGAGTGATGAGTTCAAAGGCGCGCTTTTCCGAGACGTTGCGCCGCAATATCGCCAGCACCATCGCCGGGACGAAACCGATTTTAACTTCAGGGTAGCCGAAGCTCGCAGACGCTGCGGCGAGCACGATGTCGCAGGCCGTCGCCAGCCCGCAACCTCCGGCCAGCGCCCTGCCGCGCACGGCGGCCACGACCGGCACACGCACGCGTCGTATCAGCAAAAAGAGTTCCATCAACGATTGCGCGTCTTCGAGGTTTTCGATGATCGAGCTTTCGGAGATTTTCTGAAGCGCGGACAGATCAGCACCCGAACAAAAGTCTGCGCCTGCTCCGGTGATGACGACGGAGCGCACGGATTCGTCCGCGTCGGCTTCGCGAAGCGCTTCCTTAAGTGCGGCGATGAGCGCATCGTTCAGTGCGTTGCGCTTGTCGGGCCGGTTCAGCGTGATGCGTGCGCTCGCACCCTCGACCGAATAGAGTACCGGGTTGCTGTCGTTCATAAGGTCAGCCGTGAGATGTTGGATGATACGTGTTGGGAGATAACAACGTCCGGTCTGTTTCGTTTGAATCCAACATCTCTCATCAAACTTTCATCAATCGCATTTTATTCCGCAAGGAAGCTCAGAAGCGCGGCGTTCACTTCGTTCGGGCACTCCTGTTGTACCCAGTGACCACTTCGAGCGATGCGCACTTCACGAAACGGCGCGTCAATTTCATCGCCGACGCCGCGCACGGTCTGCGGCAAGATGGCGAAATCCCTCTCGCCGAAAATGAAGAGGGTGGGAACGCGTATCCGTTCGCCTCCGGCGTTGCCGGTCGCACGCGGACGATGCAACAGGGAGCCGAGGTTGGCGCGGTAGTAGTTGATGCTCGCGGTGAGCGCGCCGGGTTCGCCGAGCGCCGCTTTGAGAATGGCGATGTCTGTGTCGCTGAATGTGCCGGGGCGAGATGTGGCACGGAACATCTTGCTGAGGGCCGCGAAGTCGTGGCGGCGGATTCGCCATTCCGGTAATTTCGGGAGTTGAAAAAAGAACATGTACCAGCTTCTGAGCAACTGTTTGAGCGACATGTTTTTCACCCAGACGCGCGGCGGCGGCACTTGCAGCGCGGCGAGTTTCCAGACGTATTCCGGATGTCTTGCGGCGACCGCCCACGCCACCGCCGCGCCCCAGTCGTGCCCGACGACGGCTGCTTCGTGTGCGCCGAAATGTCTGATCAACCCCGTCACGTCGTCAACCAGACGCTCCATCCTGTACTCATCCACACGGCCCGGTTTATCACTCAAATTGTAGCCGCGCATGTCGGGCGCGACGACGCGATAATGTTCGCCCAACGCGCGCAGTTGATGCCGCCACGAATACCAGCATTCGGGAAAGCCGTGCAGCAGCAACACGAGCCGCTCACCGCTCCCACACTCGGCGTAATGCAGGCGCACGTCGCCGACCTGCGCATAGCCGTGGCGAATGGAAGCATCAACGCTCGCGAGTGGTTCACTCATTTCTCATCGCTTTGA
>JBAVPI010000243.1:0-7555 GCA_049692915.1 Pyrinomonadaceae bacterium | reverse complement strand
GCGCGTTCCAGTTCGTCGCCCAGCGCGCGTCGTCGTAGGGCGAGAAGAGCGGCAGGCCGGAGTTCCAGCGGAAGATGCCGGAGAGTTGCCAGCCGCCGAGCAGCCCGTTGACGACCTTGTTGGTCTCGCCGAGCAGCCGGTGCCCGCGCCCGATGGGCAGTTGCCACACACCGTTGACGTTAATCAGGTGGCGCACGTCGAAGTCGGAACTGGCGTAGTTGTCGTGCTGGCGAATCGGGTTCAGGATGAAGGCCGTCGAGAACGCGCCGCTCGTCTGCAAGCCCGATGCGTCGTCGAGCGAATGCGACAACGTGTAGTTGAAGTCGAGCAGGAGTCTTTCGCCGAGCCGTTCGCGGAGCGTGATCGTGCCCGCGTGATAGTTCGAGTTGCCGACGGAACTGAAGGTCGAGAGCGCGCCGTACTGCGACTGGTAGAAGAAGTTCGGGAAGCCCGCGCCCGAAGCGGTGTCGTCAATGTCGGCCTGCGTCTGCGTCCAGTCGTTGCCGTTGAAAAAGATGGCGTCGCCGAGGACGGCCTGCGTGGCGCTTGGGCCGAACGCCGCACGGCTTGAGCCGAGCAGCCCCGCGCCGAAGCCCGGTATGCGACTAAACAGATTCTCGAAGTAGGGAATCGGAGTCACGCCTTGAAGCGCGGCCGTAATCGTCGCGCGCGGCGACGCGGACGTGATGCCCTGTAACGCGAGGTTGTGGCGTATATCTTCCAGAAGTCCCGCCGCCTCGTACCAACTCAGCCCCGAAGCAGGGTCTTTCAGGTTGTTGAGCGCCATCACGTCGCGCGTCACGAGCAGGTTGCGGCCCGACCGCCCGATGTATGAAGTCTGGAAGACGAGACCGTGCGGCAGCTTGCGCTCGAAGGTCGCGCTCCAGTTGTAGAACTTCGGCGCGACGAGATTCTCGTCGAGCGATTGTTCGATGCGCCGCGCGTTGTCGCTCGGCTGCAACTGCGGGAAGCGGAGGCTGCCGGGGATGACGATGCCGGGCAACGTCTGCACGTTCTGGTTAAAGCCCGTGAAGCGCGGCCCCGGCCTCGTGTCGGTGTTGAAAGTGCCGGCGGCGACGGTCGTGTTCGAGAGGAAGCCGAGCCGGTTGTTGAGGTCGAAGCTGACGGCAAGCTGGTTGCCGTAGTAGTCGTTGGTGATGGCGAAGCCGCCGCGCAGGACGGACGCGCCGTTCTCGCCGAAGACTTTGCCGAGCCACCCTTCGCCGAAGTTGGGCGACCACGCGACGGCGATGCGCGGCTGGAAGTTGTTCTTGTCCCACTTGTACATGGGCGAGCTTCCGTTGGCCGGGCCGGACAGGTTAACCGTGAGCGGGGCGTCGTATGGATGACCCGATGCCGCGCCGTCCAACCTGCGCTGGAAATATTCGGAGAGCGGGATGTCGGGCTTGACCTCGAATCCGCCGGTCTCATAGACGGGGCGGCTGATGCTGTAGCGCAGCCCGTAGGAGAGCGTCAGGTTCGGGCGGATTCTCCAACTGTCCTGCACGTAACCGTCGTACTCCTCGGTGGCGAATTCACGCACGCTCGGCGTGCCGGAGGGCAAGAGCTTGCCGTCGTGATCGAAGGTGAAGCGCCCGCTGTACTGCGTCAGGCGACCGAGCACCGCCGCCGAAGCGTTCTGCACAGCCGAAGCGAAACCGGAGGCGATAGGCGAGAAACTGTTAATCGCCGTCGAGAGCGGCGTCCCCGACGACGCGTAGAAAGAGGGATTCGTCAGCGCCGTGTCGTAGGCGTTGGCGAAAGAATTTCGGCGGTTGCGAATGATGCGAATGTTCGTGCCGAACTGCGCCGTGTGCGACCCCTTAACCCACGAGAGGTCGTCGGTGAAGTTCTGCACCGGAGTGGTGCGGGCAATCGTCCGGCTGAAATTGAGCGGAGAATAGACGAAGCGGAAGAAGACCGCGTTCTGCGCCGAATCACCCTGCGAGGTGAAGGCTTCGCGCGTCATGCCGTAGTGAAAGTCGTTAACCAGATTGTCGCGCAGCGTCCACGTGTGGCCGACGACGATGCCCCAAGGGTGCGACCACGTATCTTCAGTCGGCGTGTCGGGAAAGGCCGGCGCTCCGCCGAGCAGGTCGTGCTGCACACTGGCGCGGACGAAGACCTGCTGGCGGTCGTTCAGATTCCACTTGAATTTGGCCGTGTGGCCGTTGAGCGTGACCGGGGTCGAGGCGTTGAAGCGATAGCCTGCGGTGTTGAGCAGGCGCGACGAACTGCTGTCGCCGACCGTGAAGTCGTTGGCCTGATACTTCGCGGCGGCGGCGGCGAGTGCTGCCGTGGCTGCCGGGTTGACGCCGCCGAGCGAGGGAAAGATGGTGGCGAGGTTGGCCGCAGTCACCGTCGCGATGCTCGAACACGGCGAGTTGGAAGGCCCGTTGCAGTAACGGACTTCGCCGCGCCCTAGACTGGCGAGGGGAACGGTCTGCACGACCGTCCGCTCGCTGGCGTCGCGGCGTCCCTCATAGCTGTAGAAGAAGAAGAGTTTGTCTTTGACGATGGGGCCGCCGACCGAGCCGCCGAAGGTGTTGCGGATCAGCTTCGGACGCGGGTTGCGGATATCTCCCACCTTCGCCTGTCCGAGTTTGACGGCGTCGTCGTTGGCCGTGAAGCGCCCGTTACGATTGTTGAAGAAATCGTTGGCGGTGAAGATCGTGTTGCGGTGCGACTCGAAGAGCGAGCCGTGCAGGGCGTTCGTGCCGTCTTTCGTGACGAGCGCGATCTGTGCGCCCGAAGAGCGGCCCTGCGATGCGTTGGGGTTGCTGGTCGTAACGCGAAACTCCTGAATGGCGTCGGCGTTCAAGCGCAGCACCGTGTTGCGGTCGGGCGCGTCCGTCTGGTCAATGAGCGCGTTCGAGCCGGCTGCTCCGGCATTCGCTCCGCCGATCTGGTTGGTCTGCGCCTCGTTGATGTCAACGCCGTCGAGCGTGATGTTGCCCTGATCGGCGCGTGCGCCCGCCGCGTAGCCCTCGCGCGTGACCGCCGGTTGCAGCGTCAGCAGAGAGGCAACGTTGCGCGCCTCCAAAGGCAGTTGAGTGATCTGCTGCGAGACGAAGTTGTTGCCGAGCGTGGCGTCCTGCGTGTTGAGCAGCACCTCGCCCGCGCCCGCCGAGATCGTCACGGTCTCGGCCACGTCGCCGACCTGTAGCTGAAGCGAGACATCGGTCGGCTTGGCGATCAAGGCGCGCACGTCCGTCACGGCGGCCTTCTTAAATCCCTTGGCTTCGGCCTCGATGCGATACGTGCCGGGCGAGATCAGGTCGAAGGAGAAGTGCCCGTCGTCACCGGTGGTCTGATTGCGCGAAGTGTTGGTCTCGGCCTCCACGAGCGTCACGGTCGCGCCGGGCACGACGTTGCCTTGCGTGTCCGTCACGATGCCGCGCACGGACGACGTGGCGTTCTGAGCGAGGGCGTTTGCGCCCATCGTCAGGCAGAGAAACAGCCCGCAAATTGTCGCGACGAGGGGACTGGCCGCGAATCTCTCTCTTTTCATTGTTGCCTCCACGAATGAGTCTTCTATCGGGTTTCAGTCGAGACAGGCGTCAGACCACTTCGACCTGACACTGTGAATCCGACGAGGTTGAAAAACATTCCGAAGCGTTAGCCGACGAATGTCATGCGCTCGATCTGCGGCGATTGAAAAAAACACGGCCGCGACGAGCACTCCTGTTAAAGAGGACGACGACTGAGAAAGATGAAAGATAGGATTGACTTAACTGACCGCTTGATGAAATGAACAGCGGGCGACATGACCGCTACGCGTCGCAGGTCTGATGATCGTAATAACTTCTAGGCAAGCGGTGTTCCAACTTACACCGGGTCGGCCACCGTCAATAAAGTAGTTGCATTAGTTGACCAAAATCAGTGAGCGCGACCAAGGAGGGCTGAAGTGTATCCGAAAAATAAGAGGCCGTATACATTTTTTTGGAAAAGGCGCGGCGGAGTTTTTGGAGAGGGCGCGGAGGAAACGGGCGAGGCGGATTTAACGATGGGCCTTGCCTCGTAATCGGCCCGCAAGCGAAAGCGAGCGTGTCTGCTTCCCTGTGAGACTTGCGGCACAGTCGGCTGCCTTCGTCACCGCGTGGCTATCTTACGGCAACGCTCACTCGATGGTTTCGAGCAGGTGGCCCATCTTCTCTTTCTTCGTGCGCAGATAGTGGACGGCGGCGTCCGTCGGCTCGACTTCGAGCGCCACGCGTTCGACGATGCGCAGGCCCGCCTCCTCCATTGCGCGCAGCTTGAGCGGGTTGTTCGACATCAGCCGCACGCAGCACAGCCCCAGATCGAACAGCACTTCGGCGCACTGCCGGTATTCGCGCAAATCTACGGCGAGGCCGAGTTGCTCGTTGGCCTCGACGGTGTCGGCCCCCTCGTCCTGTAGGGCGTAGGCGCGAATCTTGTTGATGATGCCGATGCCGCGTCCTTCCTGAAGCTGGTAGACGATGGCCCCGCGGCCTTCAATCTCGATTAGCTCCATCGCGCGTTGAAGCTGCTGGCCGCAGTCGCACTTCGTCGAGCCGAAGACATCGCCCGTGAGACATTGCGAATGGATGCGCGCCAGCGTCGGCACGTCCGGGTTCAATTCGCCCTTGAAGAGCGCGACGAACTCTTCCTCGCTCGTCGTCGAGCGATAACCGGCGATGCGGAATTCGCCGATGACCGTCGGCAGACGCGCCACCGAGACGCGCTCGACCGTCAGCGAGTTTTTCGACCACGCGCAACCGGGAGCCGTCGCCGTTTCTTCTTCCTTCAACATCGAATACCTTTCAACCGACCCGGCAGTTAATACGCGGAAGGCATCACGCGCGGCACTCCGGGCTGCTGTGGCGCGCGGACTTGAGACGACTTGTCGCTTTCGTCCTGATGCATTGGCATCCTAATTATAGGAGCAACCGTGCGGGCGCGACAAGCAAGAGCAAATGACGGGCACGCAGCAGCAGCAGCCACACCGGTCGAAGCGTGAGAGCGATTGTCGGAAGAGAGCACTTGTCCGGCGTCGAGCGCTCCGAATCGTTTCGACTTCATCAATGCTTTTGTTAAGATGCAGGCGGATGGACTTGAACGCGCCTTTTAATTAACGCTTGAGACAAACCTCGCGGGACATCTCTCGTGAATAGTGATCCGGACGAAAAGACCGTCGTCGCGCCGCAGGGCACGCCCCGCCCGCGCCCGCGCCACCCCGCGCTCGTCTTCCTCGGCGGGGAACTGATCGCCGCGCCGATTCCGCTCGAACGCGACGAAGTTATCTTGGGTCGCGCGCTCGAAGCGGACGTGCGTGTTAACGACGCACGCGCTTCTCGCATGCACGCGCGCATCTCCGTCGAGCGCGACGAGCGCACGAACGAGACGCGCTACCGCATCACAGACCTCGGCTCAACCAACGGCACGCTCCTCAACGGCGAGACCGTCCACGACTCGATCCTACAGGACGGCGACAAGCTGACAATCGGCGAGCATCTGCTGCGCTTTGAATTGCTCGACGACATTGATCGCGAATTTCAGAGACAGATTCATCGCCTGCTGGCGCACGACGAACTGACCGGACTGCTGACGAGCAAGTCGTTCTTCTCGGAGTTGCGACGCGAATCGGCGCGCGCCGAGGCCGAGGAACTGCCCTTCTGCGTGCTGATGATGGACTTGGATCATTTTAAGACCGTCAACGACCGCTACGGACACCTCGTCGGCAGCCAGACTCTCGCGGAAGTCGGGACGTGCATCACGCACGCCCTGCGTGCCGGAGACGTGGCCGCGCGCTTCGGCGGCGAGGAGTTCGCGGCCTTTCTCTTAAACGCCAGTTGCGCGCAAGGGTTGGTCGCCGCCGAACGCGTGCGTGCCGCGATTGAAGAATATCCTTTCGCCGCCACGCGCCGCGGCTCGCCTTCGGGCACGGACGAAATTATGCGCGTCACCATCAGCATCGGCGTCGCCTCTTACCCGGACGACACGCGCGGCCCCATCGAACTCGTGGAGTTGGCCGACACGGCGCTCTATCGCGCCAAGAACACGGGGCGTAACCGCGTCGTCGCCTACTGCGTGCCGCCGCCCGGCACGGATACTTCCGAAGCGCCTCCGCTGCCCCCGCGTCCCGAATGAATGTCTTGCAGCATGCGTAAATTCTGTTATGATGCGGCCACCGTCGCAATCCCCTTTCGCAATTCCCCCACAGGCAAGACAGTTCGGCGAGACGCGAATCCGTTCACGTCTCGGAGGTGTGCCGGGATGTTGAGAACGAAGCTCAAAGGCAGTCTCTCTGTCATCACCCTTTTAATTTTAACCTTCGCGACTTCCGCGCACGTCAACGCGCAGGCTTCGGATGCGAGCCGCACGCGTCCGCGTCAGGCGACGCCAGCGCCTTCTCAGTCGCGTGCGCAAGCGGCGTCGCCATCAAGCGCCGCTTCTACGGAGAACGCCGACCTCTCGATTACCGCGCACGTCAGCGCGCGGGAGTTGCGTTTCGAGAAAGTGCCGAACACGTCCGTCGAGTTCACAGGCAAGCCGTTGCGCGACACGCTCTGGGAAGCGGAGCGCGAGAACTTGCCCGCGCAGGTGCGACCGGGCGAGACGTATCGCAACATCGGCATCACCCTGCGCATCACGAGCGTCTTCGCGGATATCGAACGCATCGTCGCCGAAGCCCTCGGAGAAATCCCCGTCAGCGACGACGACGCGCGACCGCAACAACGAGAGGGGCAAACACAGTCGCCCGCACAGCCGCCGTCACCACAGAGCACCCCGCCGGAACGAGAGGTTGATCTCGACTCTCAAACGGCACCGGCGTCGCCACCGCCCACAACACAGCGACGAACGCGGGGCGAGACGGGAGAGACGCAAGACGCGCGCTCCACGTCGCCATCACAAACCTTTCCCCCTGCAACTTCAACAACGGATGGCGCGAAGGCAACACGCAAAAGCGCGCCGCGCAAAAGGGAGGGAAGTGAAACGCATACTTTTTAACTTGGCGTGCGTCTGTTTCATTCTGGCGGCCTCGTCGTCGCACGTTCACGCGCAGCAGCAGCAGCCGACCAAAGCGCCGACGCCGACCGGAGAGGCCGCCGGTCGTGCGTCCGAAGGGTCGAACGCCGACGACGATTTCGACTTGAACATCACCGAGCGGCGCATCACGGAGAGCCGTTTCGAGGCGGCGACGGAAATCCGCTCCGGCGAAGAGACGGCGCGCGGACTGAATCTGCGCGTCGGCGTGTTGGCGCGCGCCGACGAGATAGACCTGCTTTTGCGTAACGTGCGCGGGCACGTGCGCTTCCGCGCGACGCTTGAGCCGTTGCTGCGCCTCCTGCGGCGCGGCGAGCCGCCCGCGACAGTCGCGCCGCAGTCGAATCCCTCCCCTCCCTGAAACTACGCGCTAAAGAGTCGAAGCGAGCAGCAGTTTCTTGAAAGCATCAGCCCTGAGCAGTTGTTGTCAAACTCATTCGGAGGATAACCACAGTGAACAAGCTCTCAGTCCACGGAGCATCAATCGTTTTAATTTTTGCCGCCGCCGCCACAAGCGCACACGCGCAAAGCACGACCGCCACAGACC
>JBAVPI010000242.1:0-1875 GCA_049692915.1 Pyrinomonadaceae bacterium | reverse complement strand
GCCTTCGACATCTCACCCATTTCATAATACATGACCGCGCGGTTCGACCATGTGAGCGGTTGATTCGGGTCTGCCGCCAGAGATGCCGAATAGTCGGCCAGCGCCGCTTCAGGATTGCCCGTCGCCTCGAACGCTTGCGCGCGACCGACCAGCGCAAGGCTCTGCGCCGGCAGCAGGTCGAGCGAAGTTGAATAGGCTTTTATCGCTTCATCCGGCGTGTTCAATAGTTGATAGCATTGGCCGAGGTTGGTCAGCACTTCCGGGTAAGGCGGGCTTAATTCAATCGCCTTCCGGAAATCTTCCAAGGCTCTATCGAGGTCGCCCATCTTCAGGTACACAGTCCCGCGTTCGTTGTAATATTCTGAGTAATTGGGATCCATCTCCATCGCCGCCGTGTAGCAGGTAATCGCCTCTTCCGTTTGGCCTGTAAAGGCGTACACCTGCGCGATGTTGTACTGGAGAACCGAGCGATGGAGACGATGCTGGTCGGGGTGCAGGTGCGCGTCGAGCAGTTCGCTCGCCGCGTGGCATAGCTCGATTGCCTCCGCGGGCCGCTGCTGGCGATGGCGTACGAACGCCATCCCGTTCATCATGAAGGCTGTGTGAAAAGCTTTGTCGTCGGGCGGAAGTTCGACGCGCTCGATGCCTTCCAAACCCTGATCGAGATAATGCGCCGCCTTGTCGAGATCAATCTTCGGGAGATAGCGCGCATACAACATGCCCATCACGTAATAGACCTTGACCTTATGCTCCAGCTTCTTGATTTTAGACAGCGCCTCGTCAACCACTATCCGGTGCGCACGCGCGCTGTCGCCTATTGCCACGTAACAACCAAACAGGTTTCCGACCAGATTCCACCTGATTAATTCATTGTCGCCCGCCAAGAGATCAAGATTAGTCGAGACGGGTTCGCTGTATCTTAAAGCGTCTTCGTAGAAGCCGTGATGATTGTTCAAACCGAGCGCACGCGCTTGCCACCTCAACGCACGCTCCGGGTGCTCGCCCAACGAGTTGTAGCGAATCAACTGCGGCAAGTGCATCTCGATCTTCATCATGTCGCTGCCTACGAAGTCTTCCAACTCCTGCGCCAGATGGGTGGCCGACTCCGCGCTGAGGGGCACGGGCGCATCCGGCGTCAGGTTCAAGCGCACGGCACGACCGATATGTTCAGGCTCGAAGCGTCCCGCCGCTGCCTCGCCCATCGCGGGGGCCGTGGCAAGCAGCAGCGTCAGTTGTAGCTGCTCGCCGCGTCGTCGCATTAACTCTGTGAAGAAGCGTGTCGCCATTGCTCCTGCGTGGTCATAATAATCACAGGCGATCATCCAAGGGCCTTCCGCGTTGAGTTGATGCCATTCGGCCAACAGGTTAACCAGCCCGTGCACGACGCGGTACGCTCTATCAATCGGATAATTGCGTACCTTCTCCTGCATCGGGGCTGTTTCAGTCAGCGGGTGACGCACGGGCACTTTGCCCCACAGGTGCGGGAGCGCAATGGTCAGTTCATAGCCATGCTTGAGAATGAGATGGGGAGCGGTTGCTTCAAGACGCGGCAACAGGTCTCGGAGCAGATCATTAATGCCGGCCCATACACCACCCGTTTCAAAGTCGCACGATAAAAGCCACGTCGTCGCGCCGCTTGCACGCGCCGTATCCAACTGTTGACGCAGCACAGCACTCCGGGCCGAGCCTGCTTCCGCCTCTAACAACACGACCCGCCCCGTTTCACCGGAGAGTGTGAGCGGCATCTGATCCTGCCAGTTCATACGCCTACCTCTTCAACTTGAGATTGAGTTGATTGTGCGTGCCCCCAACTTCAGTTGTACGGGCCACCCTGAAGTTGAGGGCACGCTCATGTGTACGTTTACATCGGTAGGT
>JBAVPI010000241.1:0-4960 GCA_049692915.1 Pyrinomonadaceae bacterium | reverse complement strand
GATGAATGACGAATGAAAACAGAGATGCTTCTGTCTTCCATTAGTCACTCATCATTCATCACACATCATTTCGTTTTCATGGCTAACTTCAACAACACGGCGACGGCGGGCGGCGACGGCGCGGCGGCGGGGCAGCCCGCGAAGGCTTGGTGGCGTCTGTCTCTGACGGCGTGGATCATGATCGGGCTGGTGGTCGGCGGCGTGCTCGGCTACGTCAAGCCGGAGTGGGGCAACGCCGTCTATTTCCTACGCGACATCTTTCTCAATCTCATCAAGTCCATCATCGCGCCGCTCGTCTTTTCAACGCTCGTGGTCGGCATCGCGGGCGGCGGCGACTTAAAGAAGGTCGGGCGCATGGGCGCGAAGGCGTTGCTTTACTTTGAAGTGGTGACGACCGCCGCGCTCTTCATCGGCCTCGCGGTCGTCAATCTCGTCAGGCCGGGAGTCGGCGTTCAACTCGTCGCTTCGAGCACGGAGATCGCGACGAAGATCGGCGAGAACCATCCGAAGACGCTCGTCGAAACCATCACACACATTTTTCCGGCGAGCGTGATTGACGCGATGGTCAAGGGCGACGTGTTGCAGATCGTCGCCTTCGCGGTGCTGTTCGCGATGGCCGTCTCCGCGATTGGCGAGAAGGGCAAGCCGATTTTGCGCGCGATGGACAGTCTTTCGCAGATCATGTTCCGCTTCACGAGCTACGTGATGATGTTCGCGCCCATCGGCGTCGGTGCGGCGATGGCGCATACCATCGCGACGCAGGGCCTCGGCGTGCTCGTCAATCTCGGCAAACTGATCGGCTCGCTCTACCTCGCGCTTTTCATCTTCATCTTCGTCGTACTCGGCGCGGTGGCGCTTATCGCGCGCGTGCCCGTTCTGAAATTTATCAAAGCGGTGCGTGAGCCGGCGACGATTGCCTTCGCGACGACGAGCAGCGAATCGGCGCTGCCGAAAGCGATGGAGGCGATGGAGCGACTCGGCGTCCCGCCGCGCATCGTCGGCTTCGTGATGCCGACCGGCTACAGCTTCAACCTCGACGGCACTACTTTGTATCTCGCGATGGCTTCCGTTTTCGTCGCGCAGGCGGCGGAAGGCTCCGGCATGGCGCATATGAACATCGGGCAGCAGATCATCATGATGCTGACGCTGATGGTCACGTCGAAGGGCGTGGCGGCGGTGCCGCGCGCGTCGCTCGTCATTCTGCTGGCGACACTGAACAGCTTCGTGCCGGGCTGGGGGCCGCTCGGCGTCGCCGTCATCTTCGGCGTGGACGAGTTGATGGACATGGGCCGCACGAGCGTTAACGTCATCGGCAACTGTCTGGCGACGGTGGTCGTCGCGCGTTGGGAGGGCGAGTTCGACGACGCACGCGCACGCGTCTTCGGCACGCCGGAGGAAATCCGCTTCGATCTGGCCGCGGGCGAACCGGCCTTCGCCGACGCCGCGAAGATGGGCGACTGACCCGTGACGTTTCGACCCCGTTAATCACCAAATGTACGGCGGACACGTTTTTCTTCAGTTCGATGTGTTCGGAAACGTGTTCTTACCGTGTCTCTCTTGTTAATTGCCCCGGTTAGCCCGTCTCGTGCCCCTCAACGCATGCGGAGCGAAAGCGTGCGCACGCACAAAGCGACGTATGAGAACAAGTCTTGATACTCCCGCGAAACTTCCGCCAGACAATTAGTTCAAACTCTGCAAATTAAAAGGAAAGGTGCGTGTGTTTGGCGCGGTGCGGGCGCGGAACGGGAGATGCAGAGTAGTTTTAAGGCGAAAGTGTGCCGGTTTCCTAACAAGCGGGCGGATGTGAACAACAACCTCTTCAAATCAGAGACCCGAACAGCGGCGGCGGCGACAGTTCTCCGGTCGGCCCCGAAGGGCGCACCCGGCTGTCCGCGAAAAGGAACGGCGAAATGATTTTTCCCATCGGCGACGATAACTCCGACCGCATCACCACCCCGTTCGTCAACTATTTGTTCATCGCCATCAACATTCTCGTCTTCGTTTTTCTACAGGGGATGGGAAGCAACGACAAATTCACTTACGCCTATTCGACCGTGCCGGAAGAGATCGTCACCGGACGCGACGTGACGACGCGCGACCGCGTTGTCGAGCATCCGTTGACGCATCAACAGCTTGAGATTCCGGGCCTGCAACCGACGCCCGGCTCCGTCTATCTGACGCTGCTGACTTCGATGTTCATGCACGGCGGTTGGGCGCACATTCTCGGCAACATGCTCTTCCTCTGGATTTTCGGCGACAACATCGAAGACCGTCTGGGGCATTTGAGGTACGCCGTCTTCTATCTCGTCTGCGGGGTGCTGGCGTCGCTGGCGCACGTCTTTAGCACGGCCCTGCTCAGCAGCAACGCGAGCGGGCTGCTTATTCCGAGCCTCGGCGCGTCGGGCGCGATCTCAGGCGTGCTCGGCGGCTACATCCTGCTCTATCCGAAGCGGCAGGTGCGCGTCATCCTGCTGCGCATCCTGACGACGGTGCCCGCTTACGTCGCCATCGGCCTGTGGTTCGTGTTCCAACTCGTGAGCGGGCTGGGGCTGCTCGGCGGCGATTCGCAGGAGGGCGGAGTAGCCTACGCGGCGCACATCGGCGGCTTCATCGCGGGGCTGGTGCTCATCAAGTTCTTCGCCATGGGGATGAACAATGCCGGGCCGATGACGCGCAGTGTTTAGCGGATTACGATTTTGGGGCGGACGCCTTTGCCGGTCAGCCCGCCTTTTTTCATGGGGACTCAAACTAAGGAGACTAATTCAATGGCAAGCAACGAAGAAGTGATTTCGACACTCAACAATTTGATCGAAACGTGCAAGGACGGGCAGAACGGTTTTCAGACCGCCGCCGACGGCATCAAGAACAGCGAACTCAAGACGCTCTTTCACACCTACGCGACGCAGCGCGCGCAGTTCTCCGGCGAGATTCAGGACGAAGTGCGTCGCCTCGGCGGCGACCCGGAGCAGACCGGCAGCGTGGCCGCCGCACTGCATCGCGGCTGGATTGACATCAAGTCGGCGGTGACGGGCGAGGACGAGAGCGCGATCATCAATGAGTGCGAGCGCGGCGAGGATTCGGCAGTGAGCAACTACAAGGAAGCGCTCGCCGCAGACCTGCCGGCCAACGTCCGCTCGGTCGTCGAGCGCCAGTACGCGCAGGTCAAGGAAGCGCACGACCGCATCAGCGCGATGAAAAAGGCGGGCAGCGCGGGCGCGTAAAATAGGAAGCTGGTATGGATAGGGGGCGTGAAGACACGCTCCCTTCCGATTTTTCACCAAGCAACAAACAGGGGATAGTTCACACAGGGAGGGAAGCGATGAAGAAGTTAGGAATCGGCGCGAGCACGCTGGCGGCGCTCGGAGTCTTTGGTCTGATGGGCGCGCTGTCGGCAGCGGCCCCGCAAGATCAGAACATGAACTCGAATTCAAACATGAATTCAAATATGAATTCAAACATGAACCACAACATGAACCATAACATGAACCACAACTCGAACATGGGCGGTGGCATGATGATGGCGGCGGGTCTCAACTCGACCGACAAAAAGTTCATGATGATGGCGGCGGAGGGGGGGATGGCCGAAGTTGAGATGGCCCGCGCCGCACTGCAACACGCCGGTAGCGACTCGGTTAAAGAGTACGCGCAAAAGATGGTTGACGACCACACGAAGGCCAATCAGGAGTTGATGGCGGTCGCGGCGTCGAAGGGCGTCACGCTCCCGACCGGGCCTGACGCCAAGCATCAGGCGATGATGTCGAAGATGGCGGCGATGTCCGGCGCGGACTTTGACCGCGAGTACATCAAGAACGCCGGCGTCAAGGATCACGAGAAGATGGAGAAGCTTTTCATGAACGAGGGCGCGAAGGGGATGGATGCGGACACCAAAGCCTTCGCCGCGAAGACTCTGCCGACCGTGCAGATGCACCTCAGCATGGCCCGCGACATGATGACCAGCATGAAGGGCATGAAGGGCATGAAGGGTATGAAGAACATGAACTCGAACATGGGCGGCAACACGAACTCAAATATGGGGTCGAACATGAACTCGAACAACTCGAACAGGTAAGCGACGAGGCCGCGCCAACCATTCTGGGCGCGGCTATTTTGTCGGAGCAGACCGGTTCCGCACACGGGAGGCCGTCGCAACATGCGCGGCCTCTTTTACTTTTTCGCGTGCCCCGCCTTGCGCGGGCGCTTCGTTTGCCGCGCCGCGTGAGCGTCAGGTAAGATTCGCGTCTGAAATTTTTAAGGAGTACATAGATGTCTGCACTCGAAACGGCCCCGCCTCCCGTCAACCGGCAAGGACTCGACATCCGCCCGACCCCGCGCTCGGAGATGACGCTCTACCCGCTCGACACTTTCCCCTACGAATACGCGGGCCGCGAGATCAGCGTGAAGTTCGAGATACCGGAATTCACATGCGTCTGCCCCTTCTCCGACTTTCCCGATTTCGCCACGCTGCGGCTCGAATACGTCCCCCGCGAGCGCTGCGTCGAACTGAAGAGTTTGAAGCTCTACGTCAACTCGTTCCGCGAAGTCAAGATTTTCCACGAGCACGTCATCAATATCATCCTCGAAGATTTCGTCCGCGCGTGCGACCCGCTGGCCGTCGAACTCGAAGGCGACTTCAACGTGCGCGGCAACATCAAGACGGTGGTGCGCGCGAGTTACAAAAAAGGGAAGACGACGGAGAGCGGCGAAGAGCAGGGATAAAAATCCGCGCTCTCAAACATCGCACGGCTTGACCCGGCACGCGCCTCGATGCTTCCGTCTTCCTACTGCTGCCTTCTTGCTTTATGGGTATCCAACTAACAGCCATCGTCGTCGCCGTCTTAGGGTTCGCGCTTTTCTTCTTCGTCGTCAAGCGCGTGCTGCGGATGGCGATCAGGCTGGCGCTCGTCGGCGCAGTGCTGTTCGCGCTGCTCGCGGGCGCGACGGCGTGGTGGTGGTACGGCGC
>JBAVPI010000240.1:0-1608 GCA_049692915.1 Pyrinomonadaceae bacterium | reverse complement strand
CCTTGAGAACTGACCGGCGAGGCGGCTGGCCGTGGTGTGGATGAAGTGTTCGCCGCCTGCTCTTGAGTGCCGGCGGAGCAGGCGGCGAAGAGCAGCGAAGCGGCGACAACGAGCCATGCGGTTTTTGTTGAATTCATATCATGCGAGTCTAAACGGACGCGGCTGAAAGTCCAAAATTCAAACGTCGAATTTGAGGGGCGACCGGATTGAGCATCAGTCGAGTCCGTGCGGCTTCTCGATGACAGGCGCGCGGCGTGTCAGAAAACGGCGCACGATAAAGCGCACGATCAGGACGGACGGCAGTATCAGCAGAACAAAAATCGGAATCAGCACGATGACGAAGCGTATGAGAAAGAGCGTGATGGTCGCGGCGGCATCAATGCCGTCACCGAATGCGCTCTTGATGCCGTGGAAAAAGCCGGTGGTGCTGACGAGCGGCGTGGGCGGTTGAAGCGTGACCTTGATGGTCGAAAGGCTGGTCTGATTTTCGAGGAAGCGGCGGCGGCCTTCGAGCCGCTCGATCTCCGTGCGGACGTTCGCCAGTTCGCGCTGCACGGCGAGCGCATCGGACACCTCGCTCGCCCCCTTCATGATGACGAGGAACTGCGCTTCGAGAGCTTGCTGCGTGCGGATGCGCGCTTCGAGGTCAATGTACTCTTCGGTCACATCTTGTCCCGTAATTTTCTCGTCGGTGACGTGGCTGCCGAGTTTGCGTATCTCGCCGATGACGGCGTCGAACTGCGCGGCGGGGACGCGCACCTCCATCGTAATGACATCCGCCGTCCGGTCGCCGCCGGATGCCGAACGCTGTCTCGACTCTGAAGTTACGACGAAGCCGCCGTGCGCTTCGGCGAGCGACGCGATTCGCTGCTGGCCTTCGGCGGGGGTGTCGAGTTCGACGGTGAGGTCGGCGTTGCGGATGATTTTTCGCTCGACTGCCGCGGGCGCGGCCTGAGAAGTGGCGGCCTGTTGAAGCGAGACGTTTTGCACCGTCGCGCTTCCGTCTGCGGTCTTACCCGCCGGAGCGTTCGCCGCGCCGCCCTGACTCGCGGGTACGGAGGTTGATGAATTGGCGACCGAGCCGCCGCTGCGCTCAGGGCTTCTTCCAGCGCCGCAACCGGCGCAAAAGATTAAAGCAAACGTGAAGATAAAGATTTTGAAAAGTCTCATGTTTCACCTCGTCGAAGTTGAAATACCGGCACGATGCTTGAACGATTGTAAAGATGAACGCTTGCGAAAGATCGCGTCTTTTAATTCCCGCCCCGCATAAGTTTCTCTGTCCCCAGCGTCGTCTCAGGAAAAACTTTTGCCGGTTAATGCTTGGAAGGCCATGTTCTACATTTTCTAGTGTGACGCTACGGCGCGACCGGTGAAGAAGGCGCGCGCGGACGCGAACATGCGGCGCAGGCGGCGGACGACCTTTGGCAGAATCCACGCGAGGATGAGTAGGAAGATTAGAATCACCGCGAGAATCGCGACTGGATGCAGCGCGGCCAGCACAACCGCGCCGACGGCGAACACGTCTTCGACGACCGAGAGCGTCCAGTTCGTGAACGGTTCGGGGCTGGCGTTGACGGCGGCGCGGGCCGTCGCCTTTGTGCCGTGGGT
>JBAVPI010000239.1:0-7666 GCA_049692915.1 Pyrinomonadaceae bacterium | reverse complement strand
CCGCGCGCTCGCCCCCGCGCCCGCCGGTCTCGTAATCCCACTCGACGCCTTTGATGGAAAGCTTCTTCTCCGTCATCCGTTCACGACGCGCCGCCTCCGCGACCACTTGCGCCACGAGAGCGACAGTATGACGATGAGCGCGGCGGGAATCCAGAGCCAGATGAACTCGCTGACGAGGACAGCCGCGCCCCGCGAACTGAAAAAGTCGCCGATGCCGATGGGCGAGACTTCGACGGGGCGAAAGGGAAAGAAGTAGCGCGAGTTCTCGAACGGCGCGAAGAAAGCGACGCCGAGTCCGCCGTTCGTCAACGCGTCGAGCGCGCCGTGCGAGGCCGTCACGAGAAAGAAGTAGAAGACGAGAGCGCCCCGGTTCAACGCCGCGTCTTTGAAGAAGAGCCAGACCACCACCGAACCCGTGGCGAGCGCGAACAGGAGCGAGTGCGTCAACCCACGATGACCGAGCATGTCGCCGTAATGAATCCCGAAGCTGAACCCAAGCACATCCGCGTCCGGCAGCACCGCGCATATCACCGACAGCACCCGGAAGCGCGCGGGGAGTCGCGCGTGTGCGTACAGCTTGCCCATCGCGAGGGCGACGAAGGCGTGTGAGAAAGCAGAGGCCATCAAGTATCGTGCGTGCGAGTCGGCCCTTGAGTTGCCGGTGCGCCGTCCGGCGTTATCCGGCTAGGGTTGAGGCAACTGCTTACCCAGAAAGTATCTGCTGTGTCCCGGCGGAAAATTTTCCAACTCTCCGAAGACCCGATAGCCGAGCTTCTTGTAAAACTCCGGCGCTTGATAGCTAAACGTGTCGAGGTACGAGTTTGTGCAGCCGCCCTTGATCGCTTCTCCCTCAATCCGATTCATCAAACGCGTTCCATAACCGTTGCCTCTGACGCTCTCGGATACCCAGAGTGAGTTGACATAGAGCCAGCGGGAGTTGGCATAGTTCCCGTGAACGCCGCCGACGATGCGGCCCTTCTCGTCTCGCACAAAGAAGGTCACTTGCCGGACGATTCTCTTGCCGGTTTTCGACTGGGCGTGCTGTGCGATCCCCGACTCCAAAATCTGCAAATCTTCGGATGAAGGATTTTCTTCAAAGACGATTTCATAATCCGACATGCCACACACCTCGCTTAGTCGGTGTTGCATCATTAACCGGAGGCACGCACCGCTTCTTCGTAAGCCGCCGTTAGCTCCCCCTGACCGTTAATGCAGATGTTCAGGTCACGCAGCAGCCCGTCTCCTATCCCGTAAATCCAGCCGTGCACGGTCAACTCCTGCCCGCGGCTCCAAGCGTTCTGCACGACGGTCGTCCGGCTGACGTTCAAGACCTGTTCGATGACGTTCAACTCGGCCAGCCTGTCCACGCGTTGCGCTTCATCGCTGATTGCCGACAGGAGCGCCTCGTGGTTGTGCATCACGTCCTGCACGTGGCGCAGCCAGTTGTCTATCAGACCGAGTTGAAGATTCCCCATCGCGGCCTTCACGCCGCCGCAGCCGTAGTGGCCGCACACGATGACGTGACTGACGCGCAGTATGTCCACCGCGAATTGGAGCACGGACAGGCAATTGAAGTCGGTATGAACGACCATGTTCGCAACGTTGCGGTGGACGAACATATCACCGGGACGAAGGCCGACGAGTTGTGTCGCCGGCACGCGACTGTCCGAGCAGCCGATCCACAGGTAGCGCGGAGACTGTTGTTGTGAGAGGGCGTGGAAAAAATCCGGGTCGCGGGCCTTGATGCCCTCCGACCACACACGGTTATTCTCAAGTAGTTCTTTCAAGTCTTTCATGTCGGCAAATATGGAGCGACGGCTAACACGAAACATGCCGACGCTCCGGCTTCAAGCGTTGAATCAAGCGGGCACGCGGTCTTTCTTCTCGCGCTCCCAGTGCCGGTGCTGAGCGATGGCGTTAATGAATTGCGCCGCGACTTTGCCGGTCGCGCCGTCATGGCTGACGACGACGCCTTCATCTACGGAGACGCCTTTATCTCCGGGCTTCGTCGCGCCGGATTTCCCGGCATTGATATAAGAGGCGCTTAACAACTCGATGCCCGCGCCGGTCGCGGCAATCGCTTTGCAGTGCTTATACGCTTCGTTGATGAAGTGAATGGCGGCGGCTTCCCGCTTGAGAGCGGCGACGCTTTTCTCTCCGCCGGGAACGTAAACGGCGTCGAACAGCACAGAGGCGCAGGTCAGAAGGCTGAAATCAATTTTGACTTCACCGCCGTCAGCGCCCTTCAAAGTGCCGAGCCTCGGAGCAACAATCTTCACCTGCGCGCCCGCGCCCGTCAGAGCTTTCTTCATCGCGGCGAGGGCCGCGCCGTCGAACCCGTCGGCGGCGAGGACGGCGATCTTTCGCGTTTTGATGGAGTCCTTGACGGTGTTCGCCATGCTCAGAGCAGGCGAGTTGCCGACCTTGCCTTCAACACGCTTCGGCTGAAACTGTTTGACGTTCTCGTCCGCCGGAACGCTCTGATTAAGAGGCGAATCAATCTTCGCGGGGACGGAGATGCCCAGACCCTCCGCGACGCGGCTTGCCAGCGTCTTATCAATCTGTGCCAGCACGTACACCATGCGCTCTCTGATGGCGACGGTTTCCACCTTGCCCAACTCGAAGCGCAGGGCGTTGACGATGTGATCCTGCTCAGGCTGAGACTGGCTGTTGAAGAAGAGCGCAGCCTGACTGAAGTGGTCGAAGAAACTCTCGCTGCGTGCGCGAACTTTCCGCGCGTCAATCTGTTCGGCGTAGCTCGTAAAGCCGCCCGCGTCCGCGCCCGCCTGCATCGGACAGCCGCCGCCGAGCGTGTTCGGCTCGTAAGCGACGCGCCCCTGATTGATGGTCTGGCGCATGTGCCCGTCGCGTTGATTATTATGGACGGGCGAGATAGGACGGTTGATCGGAATCTCGTGAAAGTTCGGGCCGCCGAGCCGTTTCAGTTGCGTGTCGGTGTATGAAAAAAGGCGGCCTTGCAGGAGCGGGTCGTTGGTAAAATCAATGCCCGGCACGATATGTCCGAGGTGAAAAGCGACCTGCTCCGTCTCCGCGAAGAAATTGTCGGGGTTACGGTTGAGCGTCAGCTTGCCGATGCGCCTGACGGGAACCAACTCTTCGGGAATGATCTTTGTCGGGTCGAGCAGATCGAAGTCGAACTTATGCTCGTCCTTTTCCTCGACGATCTGCACGCCCAGTTCCCATTCGGGAAAGTCGCCGCCCTCGATGGCTTCCCACAGATCGCGCCGGTGAAAGTCCGGGTCGTTGCCGGAAATCTTGATCGCTTCGTCCCAGACGACCGAGTGGATGCCGAGCAGAGGCTTCCAGTGAAACTTGACGAAACGCGATTTGCCTCGTTCGTTAACGAAGCGGAAGGTGTGGACGCCGAAGCCTTCCATCATGCGATAGCTGCGGGGAATGGCGCGATCCGACATCAGCCACATAATCATGTGCGCGGATTCGGGCATCAGGGAAATGAAGTCCCAGAAAGTGTCGTGAGCGGAAGCGGCCTGCGGGATTTCGTTGTGCGGCTCAGGCTTGACGGCGTGAACGAGGTCTGGAAACTTGATCGCATCCTGAATAAAGAAGACGGGCATGTTGTTGCCGACGAGATCATAGTTGCCCTCTTCGGTGTAGAACTTAACGGCGAAGCCGCGCACGTCGCGCGCCAGATCGGTCGAGCCGCGCGAACCTGCGACGGTCGAAAAACGCACGAAGACCGGCGTTTTAAGTTTGGGGTCTTGGAGAAACTTGGCCTTCGTGAGTTGCGCCTGAGATTCATAGACTTGAAAGAAGCCGTGCGCCGCCGCGCCGCGCGCATGGACGATGCGTTCGGGAATGCGTTCGTGATCGAAATGCGTGATTTTTTCGCGGAGGATGAAATCCTCCAGCAGCGTCGCGCCACGCTCACCCGCCTTGAGCGAATTCTGGTTATCGTTGATGCGCAAGCCCTGATTGGTCGTGAGATATTCGCCCGCGCCGTCTTCGCTATTTTTCGCAAGGTCTTTGACCTTGGCATTCATTTCCGTCTGTTTACCTTTAGCCATCTGCCCCCCTCTTTCCCTGACTCGTTAAATTTCCCGGTCTTGACCGATTGTGCTAATTCAAGCGAACGCTTCGCTTCCATTCAACAAGCACGTTACGCTATCCCACTCCGAAGAACAATTCACGGGAAGAAGCCGCACTCGCGTCGGACGTGCGCCGCGCCGCCAACTCGAAAGATAAACCAAATCCCCCTGCGTCCGCGTCCGCCGCACCCCTTTGTGAGGCGCGGCGGACGCGTGACAACCCAAAACGAAGTATTGTTTGTGCGTGGTCAATCTACAAAGTCGTCTCCGCCAGATTGGACTTGTACTTGGTGTTGGTCTTACGGTCGGTCATCTCAATATAAATCCAGCTTGGCGCGATGACATCGCTCTCCAGAGCGAACCATATTTGCCCAAGCCCGTCGTGATTTCCGAGTGCGCAAAATCCGTTGAGACGTTTTCCCCTCTGATCATAGAGATCAACCCATGTGCGCGAGGCTTTCGTGTTCTGTCCGCAGGCCGGCAACTCGGGCGCGGCGGCGAAGAGTTCGTTAGGGTAAGCGAACGAGTTATCAATCGCGTACTTGTACCGCGTCCACTGCTTGCCGTTTACCTGAAAAAGTTCCTGCCCCGTTAACACCAGCACAGGATTGGGCAGAGGTATCGTCGCGGCGGAGACGCGCCCCGTTGCGAGTATCGCCAAAAGCAGAGTGGCCGCCAGCACCGCGGCCCGTTTCCCGATTTGTAATCTCATCGTTGTCTCCTTAGTCGTCAGAGAATGAAAGAGAGGTGTTTCAAGCCCTCGTTCGCAATGACTGAAGTTGACTTCTTGATTCCTAGAGCAAACTCTAAATGGCGTGCGCCCGATTCTCGCATCAATCCGGCGTCGGGCGAGCGGCATTCTATCAGAAAGGGAAACGCAATGATGAAAGAGATGCTGATCTGAGCGCAGACGGAGGATGTCGCCCCTGCGCCGCATTCATCCGTTGATGATTTCTCGCATGCGAAGCGCCGGGGACGAACTCATTTGCCGGTTTATTCTACATCCCTCAAAAGAGATCGTCTGACTTTTGCTTGACGCATGCGACCCGGAGAGCGGCGCGCGTGGGATTTAGGAGGGCGGCGGAGACGAGGCTGCATCAAGTCGCGCACGCGAGAAGGGCGCAAACAATTCTTTGCGTCCGACGCCTCTTCGCGTAACATTCGACGCTCAGGCCCGACATGCACGCGCGGCGCAATCGTACGTCGAGTTCAAACCGCCGCGCGCACTTCTAAGGAGACCGACGCGATGGAAGAAATCAATTCCGCCAACACGCCGTCTGTTGATACGTCGTCGGAGTTTCGCCGCGCGGAGGAGCGTGTCGAAGAACAAAGCGCCGTCTTCAAGAAAGAGTTGGGGCTGCCAGACCTCGTGCTCGCGCAAATCCTGTTTATCGTGGGACTCGCGTGGGTCGGCGTCGCGGGCAAACTCGGCCCGTCGCACATCGTCTTCTGGCTCTTAGCCGTCGCGCTGTTCTACGTGCCGTCGGCAGTCGTCGTCATTTATCTCAACCGTCTGATGCCGCTCGAAGGCGGTCTCTATCAATGGGCGAAGCTGGGCTTCAGCGAACTCGTCGGCTTCATGGTCGCGTGGAATCTATGGCTCTTCGTGATGCTCAACACTTCTGAGTTGGGACTGCAAACGACGAACTATCTATCCTACGCGCTGGGGCCGAACGCGGCTTGGTTGACTGAGAGCAAGCTGTTCGTGACGGCGGCGAGTTTCACGGGGACGGCGCTGCTCGTGCTCATCTCGATGCGCGGGTTGGGTCTGGGCAAGTGGGTGCACAACGCGGGCGGCATCATCATGCTGTTGATCTTCGTCACGCTCATCGCGCTGCCGCTCATCAATCTCGCGCGCGGGACGATCACGGAGTATCACCCGCTCACACCCGCCATGCCGGAGCGCACGCTGAACAGTCTGAACATCCTCGGCAAGATGGGTTTCGGCGCGCTCGGCGGCTTCGAGTACGTGGCTATCCTCGCGGGCGAGTGCCGAAGCCCCGCGCGCACCATCGGTCGCTCCGTGATGATCGCCGCGCCCCTGATCGCTTTGATGTTCATCCTCGGCACGAGTTCGGTGCTGGCCTTCGTGCAGCCCGGCGACATTGATTTGATCGGGCCGATTCCGCAGGTCTTGAGCCTCGGCTTCCGGTCGTTCGGCCCCGTCGTCTATATCGTCTCGCTGGCGATTATCATGATGCTCGCGCTCAGGTTCGCGCAGGCGAGCGTGACGTTTACCGCCGTCACGCGCCTGCCGATGGTCGCGGGTTGGGACAAGTTGATGCCGCAGTGGTTCACGAGATTGCACGCCAGACATAAAACGCCCGTCAACTCCATCATCATCGCGGGCGCGATCACGCTCGGACTCGCCTTCGTCAGCCTCGTCGGCGTCGGTCAGCAAGAGGCGTTTCAACTCCTCTTCAACGCCGGTGGCATCTTCTACGCGCTGACGTATCTCGTGATGTTCGCGATCCCGCTCTTTGGCCTCAAGAGCCTCAAAGAGCCGCCGCCCGCGTGGTTGCGCATCGTCGCGCTCTCAGGCTTTCTGATGACCGTGCTCTACGTCGCGCTCTCCGTCTTCCCGATTATTAAAGTGACGAGCAACGCGTCGTTCACGTTGAAGATCACCGCCATCATCGTCGTCTCAAACGTCGTCGGTGCGGGCATCTACATCGTCGCCGGACGCAGGCGACGCGCGAACGGAGTCGAGCAGAGTGTCTGAAGCAATCGCCGTCATCAACTGCTCGCAACTCGTCACGCTGCGCGGCCCGGCGCGGCCACGCACGGGCGCGGAACTGCGCGAGCTTTCCATCATCGAAGACGGCGCGATGCTCGTCCGAGAGGGCCGGATCGAGCGCGTCGGCACACGGCAGGAGATCGAGCCGCTCATTAATAAAAAAGTCGGCGAGAAAAAGGTCGGCGAGAAAAAAGCAGGCGCGGGCGGCGAAGATTACGAGGTGATTGACGCGGGACGGCGCATCTGTCTGCCCGGATTCGTGGACGCGCACGCGCATCCGGTGTTCGCGGGCAATCGCGCCGACGAATTCGAGCGACGCGCCGAGGGAGCGACGTATCAGGAGATTGCCGCGACGGGCGGCGGCATTCGTTCAACTGTGCGGCGGACGCGCGCGGCAAGCGAAGACGAACTAGTGGCGGCGGCGCGGCGGCGCGGGCGCTGGTTTCTGCGCACTGGCACAACGACGATTGAAGCAAAGTCCGGCTACGGACTGTCCGTGGAAGACGAGTTGAAGATGCTGCGCGCGGTGCGTCGTCTGAACGAAGCGGACGGGCCGCATTATGTGCCGACCTTTCTCGGCGCGCACGAAGTGCCGGACGAATATCGAGGGCGGCGCGAGCAATACGTCGAGCTGGTCGTTAAAGAGATGCTGCCGCGTGTCGCGGGCGAGCGGCTGGCGGAGTTCTGCGACGTGTTCTGCGAGGGAAAAGTTTTTGACGTGGACGAGTCGCGGCGCATTCTGACGGCGGCGCGCGCAGTTGGACTTGGTTTGCGCGTGCACGCGGATCAACTCTCTTTGTCGGGCGGCGCACGGCTCGCGGCGGAACTGCGAGCGACGACCGCCGATCATCTCGAACATACC
>JBAVPI010000238.1:0-2461 GCA_049692915.1 Pyrinomonadaceae bacterium | reverse complement strand
CTTCGACGTGGCGGCGTCGCGCGGCGGCGTGTTCGCTTCCGCTAGCGACGATTTTGTGCGCTCGCCCGATATCTCTTCTGTCTCTTCCGGTCTCATCCGTGTCCCGCCTCATTCGGTGTCGAGCCAGTCGCGCGCGAAGAAAAGAATGCTGAAGATGACGAAAGACAAAAGCGCGAGCACGATGGCGATGGCGTTGGCGGCCTCGATCTGTCCTTCGTTGAACTTGGCGAAGATGTAGAGCGGAGCGGTCTGCGTGCGGCCCGCGAGGTTGCCGGAGACGAGAATGGTTGAACCGAACTCGCCGACGGCGCGCGCAAACGTCAGCAGTGCGCCCGTCACAATCGCGCCCCGCAAACTGGGGAGCGTGACGTAGCGGAACGTCTGCCAGCGCGTCGCGCCCATCGTCGCCGAAGCCTCTTCGAGCGAGCGGCTCATCGTGTCGAAGACCGGCTTGATGACGCCGAAGGCGAGCGGAAATGTGACGAAGATGTTGGCGAGAATGATGGCGTAGGCCGTGAACATCAGTTGCACGCCGTGCGGCGCGAGCAGGCGACCGAGCGTGCCGTATGGCCCCCACAAAAGCAGCAGCGCGAAGCCCGCCACGGCGGTCGGGATGGCGGTCGGCAACGAGATGGTGACGATGATCGCGTTTCGCCCCCAGAAGTTATAGCGCGAGAGAACGTAGGCGGCGAACAGTCCGAAGACGACGTTGAAGGCGGTCGCCCAGAAGCTCGTGACCATCGAAAGTTCGAGCGCGAAGACGGCATCCGGCGCGGTCAAAGCCGCCCAGAAACTCCCCAGCCCCTTGCTCGTCCCGAAGATGAAGATCGAGGCCAGCGGCAGCAAAATCAGCGGCAACATCACGGCCAGCATCGTCCCCACGCTCAAGGGCCGCACGACATCGAAGCCGCGCACGTGGCGCATCGTTGGGAGAGTCATGCTCATACTTAAATACTGTGTCGGGCGACGGGTAAAGAGAAAGTTTTAACAACCAGTCGTCAGCCGTCAGCCGTCACTTCTTCTTTTGAACCTGATCGCGGAAGATACCTTCGATGATTTCCGGGTAGGCGCGCGTCCAGCCGCCGAAGAGTTCGACGGTGAAGGGCATCTCGATGCGCGCGAACTCTTTGTTCTCGTCGTTGAATGAATCGTCGGTGACGGAGCGGAAGTGATACTTGACGAAGGCGCGTTGCGCCTCTTCGCTCCAGAGGTATTGCACGAACGCCTCGACGACGGGGCGCTTTTGCGCCGTCACGTTGCGGTCAACGACGACCGCCGGGTGCTCGCTAAAGATGGTGGACTGCGGTACGACGATCTCGACGGGAGCGCCCGCCCCCTTCATCAGCAACCCTTCGAGTTCGTAGGTGATGAGCGCGTCGCCGAAGCCTGTCTCGAACAGCGTGCGCGCCTCGCGCGCAGAGCCGGGCGTCGCACGCACGTTACGCCAGACGGCCTGCAACGTCTGCACGGCGCGCGACTGATCCTGCCCGCCCGACTGTGCCTCCGACTTCTTCAACTCCGAGCCGTAGATGGCGAGGATAGACCACTGCGCGCCGCCGGAGCTGACCGGGTCTGGATGAATCAACCCGACGCCCGGCTTGGCGAGGTCGGCGAAATCGCGTATGCCTTTGGGGTTTCCCTTGCGCACGAGGATGACGAACGGCGTCTTGTTGATGATGCCGTGAAACTGATTGCCGCGCCAGTCCGAGGTGACGGCCTTGCCCGCGACGAGGCGGTCAACGTCGCGCTCGATGGAGAGGATGGCGATGTCCGCGCCGACGCCCTGCAAGATTTGATTGACGACCGTCTCGGAGCCTGCGAAGGACGAAGTGAAGTGCACGTCCTCGCCGTGTTCCTGTTTCCATTTCGCGCTGAAGGCCGGATAGATGGCTTTCTCCAGCGCCTCCTTCATAATCGAAAAACCATAGACGGTGATGGAATGCTCGCCGCCCGATGACTTTGACGGCGACTGAGGCAGGCAACTGCTCGCCACCAGAACACACGGCAGCAGGACGACGAGCGACGCGCGCCAACGCCAGCACCCGACAATCTCGAAGAGTCGCCGCGCGACCGTGGGCGCGGGGCCGTCCCGCTTTATGCTTTCGCGAATTGTCTTTTGCATAAGATATCGAAGTCTCCGGAAGCCTTCGTTTATTGCCGCTCGATGAGTCCCAAACTAATTTCAGTATGCTTTGATTGGTGGAGTCTATAGCACAGAGAGACGCGCCGCGTGAAGCCCTGCGGTGCGTGTCCGGCGATGCGATGCGCGGCTTCCATTTGCGTCGCCTTTTGTGCGATGCTAACCCGCACAGGCCAGAGGGCCGGAAGCTTTCATCCGTCAGGCGAAATTTATTTTAGGAGGACGACAGAATGCGTAAGTATGGTTTAGCGTTGGCCGCCGTCCTGTGCGTGGCCGCCGCGCTGCTGCTCGCGGCGTGCAGGGCGAACGACGGGGCCGGAG
>JBAVPI010000237.1:0-7222 GCA_049692915.1 Pyrinomonadaceae bacterium | reverse complement strand
ACTTTGCACCGCGCGGGCATCTCCATCGGGTCGGCGGAAGACGCGGCGCGTGCGCTCGAACCGCTCGCGGGCCAGTACGCGAAACTCCTCTTCGCCGTCGGACTCTTCGGCGCTTCGATGCTCGCGGCGGGCGTGCTGCCGCTCGCGACGGCCTACTCCATCAGCGAGGCGCTCGGCTTCGAGAAGGGAGTTTCGCGCAGCTTCCGCGAAGCGCCGATCTTCCTCGGCATCTTCACCTTCCTGATCGCCGTCGGCGGACTCGTCGCCATCACGCCGGGGCTGCCGCTCTTTGACGTGCTGCTCTTCACACAGGTCATCAACGGGCTGCTGCTGCCCGTGCTGCTCGTCACCATTCTGCGACTCGTCAACAACCCCGATCTGATGGGTGACCGGCGCAACGGACGCGTCTATAATGTCGCGTCATGGCTGACGGTGGCCGTCGTCTCGACGCTGTCGCTCCTGTTCATCGCGACGAAATTGTTTCCCAATCTCATCAAGCTCTGAAACTGACAAAAGTGATTCGTCCAAGCTTAAAGAAACAACTCGCGCTCCCGTTCCTCGCCATCGTCATGCTGGCGCTCTCGCTCTACGTGCTTCTCCAAATCAAGCCGACGCTTCACGCAGACCCGTCCGAGATGCAACTGCGGACGCACGCCGCTTACGAGTGGGTAGCGACATTGCTCTGGGTCGCTCTCTGGCTGAACGTCGCGCTGATCGTCATCCGTGCCCTCGGCGAGTTCATCTTCTACATCTTCCGTAAACGCAAGGGCTACGAAGCGCCGAGCCTGATGCGCGACATCTTCTCGCTCATCGCGTATATCGTCAGCGCCGCGCTCATCCTGAAAGCCAACTTCCCGAACCTCGCCCTCGGCGCGCTCCTGTCAGGCTCTGCGCTGCTCGGCATCATCCTCGGTCTCGCCCTGCAAGACACGCTCGGCAACCTGTTCGCGGGTATCTCGCTGCACGCCGACAAGCCGTTTCAGGTCGGCGACGTGATCAGCGTCGGCAAGTGGACGGGCGTGGTCGAGAGCATCACTTGGCGCGCCGTCAAGATCAAGACCTTCTCCAACCACTTCATCCTCGTCAGCAACAGCCAGATCGCCAAGGAGAGCATCGAGGTCTGCCCGCGCGAAAACGCCAACGCGCGCGTCGTCTTCTTCAGCGCGCTCTACACAGACTCGCCGATCCGTGTCATCCATACCGTGCGCGAGGCTCTGCGCGAATGCGACAACGTCCTGCGCTACATGACGCCCGTGGTGCGCATCCGCGAACTCGGAACCGACGGCGTTGACTACGAGGTTAAATACTGGCTGAAGGACTACACCCGCTACAACGACACCGATGCGCTCATCCGTCAACGCATCTGGTACGCCTTTCGCCGCGCGGGTTTCGGCTTTCCCTTCCCGACCCGAACCGTGCACATCGAGCAGCCCGCGCCGCCGAACGACGAAGAGAGAAACATCGAGAGTCTGGCCGCGCTGCTCTCCTCCGTCGATATTTTTTCGCCGCTCACCGCCGACGAGCGACACACTTTGGCGGGCAGTTCGACGGGACGCATCTTCGCGCCGGGCGAGACGATTATCCGCGCCGGCGACCACGGCGCGTCAATGTTCGTCGTCAGCCGCGGCAGCGTTGAAGTGCGCGTCGAGACGGGCGGCCAGTCGCGCACCGTCGGCACGCTCGGCGAGGGCGAATTCTTCGGCGAGATGGCGCTCTTCACCGGCGAGCCGCGCACGGCCAACGTCGTCGCCGTCGAAGAGACGGAGGTACTGGAAATCGTGCATGTCGCGATGAAGAATCTTTTCGAGTCCAACCCAGACCTCGTCGAATCGCTCAGCCTGACCATTAACGAGCGCCGCGCGGGACTCGCCGCCCACTCGTCCACGCCGATGAGCGAAGGGGACACCCACGCCGGTCTGCTCAATAAAATCCGACGCTTCTTCCGTCTCGATTAACGGCACTCGCCCGGCGGAAGCGGCTCGCACTCGTCCTGTGAACTCAAGCCCTGTCGGAGCGCCTCGCGCCCTTGCCGCCGACGCGACACGGCTGAGAGCAGTTCGCGCGGTGAAGTTTTCACGAGCGCCACGCCGCACAGAATAATCGCCGTCGCCGCAAACACGCGCCAGCCAAGCGGCTCGCTCAAAATCAGCCAGCCGAGCAGTACTGCGATGACGGGGTTGATGTATGAGTACGTCGTCACGAGCGAGAGCGGCAGCTTCTGCATCGCATACGTGTACGACCCGTAAGCCACAATCGAACCGAAGACGATTAGGTAGGCGAGCGCGCCCAGACTCCGCGCGCTGAAACGCACAATCCCCCACTCGCCGCCGAGCGTCCCCAACAGCGTCAACGCCGCGCCCGCGTACAGCATTTGCACCGCCGCCGCCATCAACGGCGTGACTCCCACCGGCCTGCGCTTGGAATAAACGGAACCCGCCGACCATGCGAAACACCCGATCTGCAAACACACCACTCCCCAGATGAAGCGTCCGCTCACCGACGCGCCGAAAAGCTGCGGCGCGACCAGCAGCGCCAGCCCCCCGAAGCCGACCAGCATTCCTGCGAAGGCTCTCAGCCCGACGCGCTCGCCGCCCTTTTGTGTCCGCTCAAGTCCGGCCACCCAGAACGGCGAAGTCGCCACCAGCAGCGCGGCCATCCCGCTCGGCATCCACTGCTCCGCCACCACCACCAAGCCGTTACCGATGCCGAGCAGCATCAGCCCCACGATTGCCAAGTCAAGCCATTCCCTGCCCGAAGGCAGGCGCGTGTTTCTCTGCCCGCTCAGCAAAAGGAAGAGCACCGTGCCCGCGATGAGAAATCGTACTCCGGCGAAAATCATCGGCGGCAGAGTCTCCAGCCCGACACGTATCGCCAGATAGGTCGTGCCCCAGAAAAAGCAGACGGCGGCCCACGCCCCGTATGCCGCCAACTTTTCCCTGCCCGCAAGTTGATTTGTCACCGTGAATTTATAACACCTCAGCCCGCACGAACATAATTTAGACTGAGAGAGCTAAAAAAATCTCTACCAGAGTTGACAACAATGGACTCAACCTTTATTATGACTTCACGCTCAGAGGCGTTCCGAACATCATAATATCCCGGAAGGTTCGCCGTAAGAGCCATGAATTTTGAAATTCAGGAGGTTCAACTATGAGTATCACTCGTTACGACCCTTTTCGAGATTTGCGCAGTCTTCAGGATGAGGTAAATCGCCTGTTCTCGACCAGTTTCTCGCGCTCCTTCGGCGACGAAGGCATCGCGCGCGGGGCATGGGCACCGAGCGTGGATATTTACGAGAACAAGGATCAGATCGTGCTCGAAGCCGAACTGCCCGGCATGAATCGCGACGATTTTGACCTGACGGTCGAGAACAACGTGCTCACGCTGCGCGGCGAACGCCGTTTCGAGAAGCAGGACGATTCGGATAACTACCATCGCGTCGAGCGCGCCTACGGCACATTCTCGCGCTCCTTCACGCTGCCGCAAACCGTCTCGTCCGAAGGCGCGAGCGCCGAGTATAAAAACGGCGTGCTGCGCGTCACGCTGCATAAACGCGCGGAGGTCAAGGCGCGCCGCATCGAGATCGCGCAGGACGGCGCGGACGCGACGAACGCGCCGCTGACGATTGAGACGCAAGGCGAACCGTCGTCGTCGGGCGGCAAGGAAGAAAAGAAGGCGGCGGTCAGTCGCTAAGTGAAAGGGGCTTTCGGCAATGAAACAGATCATGCCCGGAGGGCGCAAAGTTTCAATGCGAAAGTCCCTCGAATGAGACTGAGCCGTTTTCCTTCAACTGTGGGCGGCGGGCGGCGCGCTCCACTCAGACGTAAGCGTCCGCCCGCAGCCGGACAGAATCCGCCCGCAAGCTATCGGAAGTTGGATAAATACTTTGGATAAATACTAATGCGCCTAGAACGTTTCACGCTCCGCGGTCAGGAGGCCATCCAGTCGGCCATCGAGGTCGCGGAGATTAATCAGAATCAGCAGGTCGAGCCGGAGCATGTGCTGCTCGCGCTGCTCGAACAGGCGGAAGGCGTCGTGCGCCCCATCCTCGGCAAGATCGGCGCGAACGTGGCGGTCGTCTTGAACGACGTGCAGGCGGCCATCGCGCGCTTCCCGAAAGTGCAGGGCGGCGGGCAGTACATCGGCCAGCGACTCAATCAACTCTACAGCTCCGCGCAGAAAGAGGCGGAGAAGATGCAGGACGAGTACATCTCGACCGAGCACCTGCTTCTCTCCATCGCCGACGAGAAGGACGGCGCGGCGGGTCGCATCCTGCGGCAGCACGGCGTCACGCGCGACGATCTCTTCAAGGTCATCGAAGGGATGCGCGGCGGCGCGCGCGTCACGGATCAGAACGCGGAGGCCAACTATCAGGCGCTCTCGAAGTACGCGAAAGACCTGACGGAGTTGGCGCGCGCGGGCAAGCTCGACCCCGTCATCGGGCGCGACGACGAGATACGGCGCACGATTCAAGTGCTCTCACGCCGCACGAAAAATAATCCCGTCCTCATCGGCGAGCCGGGCGTCGGCAAGACGGCGATTGTCGAAGGACTCGCGCAGCGCATCGTCTCCGGCGACGTGCCGGAAACCTTGCGCAACAAGCGTCTCGTGTCGCTCGACCTCGGCTCGATGCTCGCGGGCGCGAAGTACCGCGGCGAGTTTGAAGACCGCCTGAAGGCTGTGCTCAAAGAGATTGAAGGCGCGCAGGGTCACATCGTTCTTTTCATTGACGAACTGCACACGCTCGTCGGTGCTGGCGCGGCTGAGGGCGCGATTGACGCGTCGAACATGTTGAAGCCTGCGCTGGCGCGCGGCGAGTTGCGCTGCGTCGGCGCGACGACCTTGAACGAGTACAAGAAGTACATCGAGAAGGATGCGGCCCTTGAGCGTCGCTTTCAACAGGTGTACGTCGGCGAGCCGACGGTCGAGGATACCATCGCCATCCTGCGCGGCTTGAAGGAACGCTACGAAGTGCATCACGGCGTGCGCATCAAGGACTCGGCCATCGTCGCGGCGGCGACGCTCTCCAACCGCTATATCACAGACCGTTTCCTGCCGGACAAAGCGATTGACCTGATTGACGAGGCCGCCTCGCGCCTCCGCATCGAGATTGATTCGCTGCCGCAGGAGATTGACGTGCTTGAGCGCGAAATTCTGCAACTCGAAATCGAGCGGCAGGCTTTGCAGCGCGAAGAGGACGAACGCTCGAAAGCCCGCCTACAGGACATCGAACAACGCATCGCCGATCTCAAGGAAAAGTCTTCCGGGATGAAAGCCAAGTGGCAGTCCGAGAAGGAAGAGATCGAGCGGATGCGGCAGGCGAAGAACGAGCTTGAGCAGTTGCGCCTGCAACTCGATCAGGCGCGCAACGCGGGCGATCTGACGCGCGCCGCCGAACTTCAGTACGGCAAAATCCCCGAACTCGAAAGACAGTTCACCGTCGAGCGCGAGAAGCTGGCCGAACTCCAGAGCGACGGCGTGATGCTCAAGGAAGAGGTTGACGAAGAGGACGTGGCGCAGGTCGTCGCGAAGTGGACGGGCGTGCCCGTCTCGAAGATGCTCGAAGGCGAGATGCAAAAACTCGTCACGATGGAGGAGGGTTTGCGCCGTCGCGTCATCGGGCAGGACGAAGCTTTGACGGCTGTGGCGAACGCCGTGCGGCGCGCGCGCACGAGCCTCAAAGACCCGAACCGTCCCACCGGCTCTTTTATCTTTCTGGGGCCGACCGGCGTCGGCAAGACGGAGACGGCGCGTGCGCTCGCGGAATTTTTGTTTGACGACGAGCGCGCGATGGTTCGTCTCGACATGAGCGAATACATGGAGAAGCACGCGGTCGCGCGGATGATCGGCGCGCCGCCCGGCTACGTCGGCTATGAAGAGGGCGGGCAGTTGACCGAGGCCGTCAGGCGCAGGCCCTACAGCGTCATTCTCTTCGATGAAATCGAGAAGGCGCACCCGGATGTCTTCAACGTCCTCTTGCAGATACTCGACGACGGGCGTTTGACCGACTCGAAGGGCCGCACCGTTGACTTCAAGAACACCGTCCTGATTATGACCTCGAACATCGGCTCGCGGGAGATTCAGGAGGCGGGGGTTGACGAGTTTGAGGAGCAGGAGGAGACGGACAACGACGCCCTCGCTTCCGAACTTCTGTTGCAGGGCAACGGCGCGGCTCAGGTCTCGGACACGATACCCGAAACGGCGTTGGATTCGCGTCAAGACGGGAGGGGTTTGGGGCAAGAGGCCGGAGAGCATCGCGGCGCGGACGCGGATGCAGAGCCGGTCGAGGGAGGCATCTCCGGTTACCTGCGACGTTTCTTAAGTGAAATAGGAAACTTCTTTCGACGCATTCGGAGAGGGTCGGAGAGCGACGATTCCATCCTCCGCGAAGTGAAGGAACTCGCGCGTAAATACGAGGCCATACAGGAAACTATCGCGCGGCTCATGGAAGGGCCGCCGAAGCCTGTGAAGAGGGAGCGCGGGCAGTTGAAGGTTAACGTCATCGAAGCGGTGATGGAGAAATTGCGCGCGCATTTCAAGCCGGAGTTTCTCAATCGCGTTGACGACATCGTCATCTTCCACCAACTGTCGCGCGCGCAGATCGGCGAGATCATCGAAGTGCAATTGGAACGCCTGCGCGCGATGCTCGCGGAACGCAATATCACGATCACGCTCGACGACGGGGCGCGTCGTCTGCTGGCGCGCGAGGGCTATGATCCGATGTACGGCGCGCGCCCCTTGAAGCGCGCCATCCAGACGCTCATCCAGAACCCGCTCGCCACGAAGCTGTTGCGCGGCGAAGTCGCGCCCGGCCAGACCGTGCGCGTCTCGGCTGAGGGCGACGAATTAACTTTCGAGACCGAAGGGACGGCGGCGGCGGCACAGGCTGCGGTCTAAAGACTGTTGTTGGAGGCCGTATGTTTGAGGAGGATTTAAATTCACCCCGACATCCGGCCTCTAACACCTAACATCTTTTTCTAAGGACGGTGTGAGATGAGAAGACACGGGTGGGATCCCCTCAGAGATTTGGTGACGTTGCAGGACAGGATGAATCGCCTTTTTGAGGAGACCGCCGGGCGGCGCGGCGGCGTCGGTGAAGAGGGCGACGCAGAGATCGAGCGCGCCGATTGGGTTCCTGCGGCTGACGTGTACGAAGACGAGCGCGAGTTCATCGTCGTCCTCGATTTGCCGGGCATCAGCCGCGACGGACTCGACGTGGGAC
>JBAVPI010000236.1:0-2009 GCA_049692915.1 Pyrinomonadaceae bacterium | reverse complement strand
CGCGGCCCTATGCTATAATGCTTTCACCCCCTTAAGTATTTAAGCGTAAATATTAAAATTGAAAAGATTAGAGAGAAGACTAAAACTGTGGCTAATGTGATTGAGTTGATTCCCCTCGGCGGCCTCGGCGAGTTTGGCACAAACTGTCTGGCCGTCCGCTACGAAGACGAAATGCTGATCGTTGATGTCGGGATGGGTTTCCCCGAAGAGAGCGTCTATGGCGTTGACGTGTCCGTTCCAGACTTCGATTTTCTGGAGCCTTACCGCGACGAAATAACCGCCATCATCCTGACGCACGGGCACGAAGACCATCTCGGCGCTCTGCCCTACATCCTGAAAAAATTCAACGTGCCCGTCTATGCCTCGCACTTCACGGCGGGTCTCGCCGAAAGCAAGTTGGAAGAGCATGACCTGACCGATAAGGTGCTGCTTCATCGCGTCGAGCCGCGCGACGTGGTCGAACTCGGCGCGTTCAGCGTTGAGTTCATACGTGTCTCGCATTCATTGATTGATTGCTTCGCGCTCGCCATCACGACGCCCGTCGGCACGATCATCCACACCGGCGATTACAAGGTGGACGAGACGCCCGTCATCGGCGAGCCGATTGACCTGCGCACGCTTCGTCGCTACGGGCAGGAGGGCGTGCTCGCCCTCACGTCCGATTCGACGAACGCCACCGTCCCCGGCAGAACGCCGTCGGAGCGCGCCGTCATCCCTGCATTTGAAGAGATTTTCTCGGAGGCGGAGGGGCGCATCATCGTCTCGACCTTCTCGTCTTCGATTCACCGCCTGCAAATCGTCCTCGACGTGGCGCAGCAGTACAACCGCAAAGTCTGCGTGCTCGGTCGCTCGATGATTAAGAACTTCGAGATCGCCGAACGGCTCGACTATCTAGACATTCACGACGGCCTGCTCGTTTCGTTGAACGAGTCGAAGAAATTGCACGACGACGAGATCGTCTATCTCGTCACAGGCTCGCAGGGCGAGACGCGCGCGGCGCTGACGCAACTGGCGACGCAATCCTATAAGGGCGTCTCCATCGGCGAGGGCGACACGGTCGTGCTCTCGGCGCGCATCATCCCCGGCAACGAGCGCGCCATCTCGCGTCTCATCGGCGAGATTTATAAGCGCGGCGGGAAGATCATTGACGAGAAGCGCAGGCTCGTGCACGTCAGCGGCCACGCCTCGCAGGAAGACATCCGCATCATGACGGAGGCCGTCCGGCCCAAGTTCGTGATCCCCGTCCACGGCGAATACCGGATGCTTTATCGTCACAAGGAATTTCTCAAAAACCACGTCGGCTATGCTGACGAAAACATCATCCTTATCGAAAACGGCGACGTGCTCCAACTCGACGGCGAACACGCGACCATCATCGAGAAGCGCGACGTGGGCCGCACCTTCATAGACGATTCCGGCTTCGAGGAGATTGACCGCGAGACGGTGCGCGAGCGCCGCCAACTCGCCAACGACGGCGTGGTGACGCCCGTCATTACGCTTGACGAAGAGACCGGCAAACTCGAATTTGCGCCGGAGATCGTCTCGCGCGGAGTGCTCGGTGCGGACGGCGGCGCGAACGGTTTCGTCAAAGAGATGCAGGGCGTCGTGACGAAATCAATCGAGGGCGCGAGCAAGGAAGAACGCCGCGACACGACGCTTCTCAAAGAGCGCGTGCGCGTTGATCTCAAACGCTTCATCCAGAAACAGACCGGCGCGAAGCCCGTCATCGTGCCCGTCGTGGTGCAAATCTAAAAGCAGATGTTAGAGGTTGGACGTTCGACGTTAATAGAGGTCTGCGTTCACTCTCTCTAACGCCTTGCCTCCGTTACAACTTCGTTTATGTCGAGCATTGATGTCGCCGAACTCCTGCGCCGCACGAGAGTCGAAGTCGCGCCCGGCACGTTCTTTCTCGTCGGACTGCGTCAGGAAGATTGGGTGCGACTGCTCGAAAACCCGGAACTGAGTCCGCGCCCCGATGCGGTCTTTATGTTGCTGCGCGACGGGCGTGA
>JBAVPI010000235.1:0-2007 GCA_049692915.1 Pyrinomonadaceae bacterium | reverse complement strand
TCAAGGTATGCCTCGTAGAGCGCCGTCAACTCCCTCACCAGCACTCCCATTGACCAGCCGTCACTGACGATGTGGTGCATCACCAGCATCAATATGTGCTCGTCTTCCGCCACTCGCAGCAGAGACGCACGCAACAGCGGCCCCCCCTCCAGATCGAAAGGCAGTCGTGCCTCTTCACTCAGTAGGCGTCGCGCTTCCTCTTCCCGCTCTTCGACTGCTAGCAGGCTGATGTCGGTCACGGGTAGCGGCACATTCGTCGCCGCCGCGATGATCTGCACCGGCTCGGCCTCCACGACGCTGAAGGTCGTGCGTAGCGACTCGTGCCGCCGCACGATCTCGCTCAAACTCCGCTCCAGCGCTCCCTCATCAAGTCGTCCTCGCAACCGCACCAGCGCCGGAATGTGATAGGCCGCCGACCCCGTGTCGAACTGGTTGATCAACCACATTCGCTGCTGCGCGAACGAGGGCGGCAAGCCTCGCTCGCCACGCCCCACTCTGACGAGTGGTCGGAGCGCCAGCCCTTCGCCCGCCTGCGTCTCGACACAGGCGGCGAGAGCGGCGACAGTGGGAGACTCGAAGAGCGTGCGCAGCGGCATCTCGACGCAGAGCACTTCTCTGACACGGGAGACGACCTGAGTAGCGAGCAGAGAGTGACCGCCCAACTCGAAGAAGTTGTCGTGGACGCCAACCCTTTCCAGTCGCAGCACCTCCGCCCAGATTTGCGCGAGCATCTCTTCGATGGGCGAGCGCGCGGCGATGAACTCGTCGCTCAGTTCGGGTCTTGAGCTGTCAGGTGCCGGCAGGGCCTTGCGATTAATCTTGCCGTTGGAGTTCAGAGGTAGCTCGTCGAGGAGCATGAAGGCCGCCGGAATCATGTATTCAGGCAGCAACTCTTTGAGATGGTCGCGCAGTCTCGGCACGAGATTATGGACGAGTTTGGATTGGAGCGGCGTGTTTGCATAGGCGCTCCACGACTTGGACTGAAAGACGCGCGGGTGTGTGACGGCTGCGGTTTGTGAGTCAGACGACGATGACTCGCTCGCCTCGCCTTTCCTTCGGAGCACGGCATCGAAGCACTCTTCGGCCCCCGTCATAGACCATTCGATGTTGATGTCATAACCGGCGGCGGCGGCTAACTCGCACAACTCTTCAGGATCAACGGCCTGCGCGTGGCGCGCAAACTGTCCGATGGCCTCGCGCAATTGTGCGACCGTCGCAGGTCGCTCGTCTCCCGATAGAATCCGGTTGATTTGAAACGCCTCACAGAGCCGCGCGTTGGGCACGCACGTGAGACGCGACGAAGACAGCCGCCGGTCGAGCAACTGTTGCCGCAGGTCGTCCAGCGTCAGACGCTCCTGCTGCCAGTTCAACTCCGGCAGGGCGGCGGCGGATGAAACGTCGGCGTCGCCTTTCACGTGAATAATCACGTCGTAGCGAAATTGCGTGAGTTCGTTGTGATAGTGCCCGCGCTTGTGCCGCACCTCTACGCCGCTGATGTCCGGCAGATGTTGTGTGAGGGCAAAGAAGAAGGCAGGGTCAACGACCAGTTCTTCTTCTTCAAAGAGGCGCTTCCTGATGCGCTGTTGGAGTTTTGCGGCGGGCAGCGTGTCGTCTGCCTGATACGTCTGCACGGCGGCGTGGAAGGCTTCGAGCAGGGGGAAGCTGCGCACGTCGCCGATGAAGATGTGACCGCCCGGACGAAGAGCGCGCGCCGCGCCTTCCACAACCTGCGCCAGATAATCCACCGTCGGGAAGTATTGAATGACCGAATTGATGATGACGGTGTCGAACGTGCCCGGCTCGACGTGGCTGAAGTCGTCGGCGAGCGCCCTTCGCAACGCAACGTGAGACATGCCGGGTGTGAGCAGTTGCCGCTGCACGTAGTCGAGCGCGGTCTGCGAAAAGTCGGAGCCGAGATAGTGCTCGCAATGAGGTGCGACCGTGAAGAGCAGCAGGCCCGTCCCGCAGCCAATCTCAAGCACGCGTTTCGGGCGCAAAGAGAGAATG
>JBAVPI010000234.1:0-4928 GCA_049692915.1 Pyrinomonadaceae bacterium | reverse complement strand
GAACAAGCTTGCTTCGACGGTTGGCGTGGACGTGTTAAGGCGCGGCGGCAACGCCGTGGATGCGGCCATCGCCGTGGCCTTCGCGCTCGCCGTGACGTACCCGGCTGCGGGAAATCTGGGCGGCGGCGGCTTTATGATGATCCGCCTGCGAGACGGGCGCGTGACCGCGATTGATTACCGCGAGATGGCTCCGGCCTCTGCCGTGAGAAATGTTTATCTCGACCGCGAAGGCAATCTGCTTAAAGGCGAAGGCTCTTCGACCGTTGGTTATCGCGCCTCAGGTGTGCCGGGAACGGTGGCCGGGATGGAGTTGGCGCTGAAGAAGTATGGTTCGGGAAAGTTTACTTGGGCGCAACTCGTCGAGCCTGCGCGTCGGTTGGCGGGGGAAGGTTTTCAACTGTCTTACAACCTTGCGCGTAGCCTTCATGCGCAGAACGAGAACATGGAGCCTTACGCCGAGTCGAAAAGAATTTATCAGAACGGCAGGAAGTTTTACGAAGAGGGCGACGTGTGGCGACAGCCTGATCTGGCCGCGACCTTCGCGCGCTTGCAGCGATTCGGAGCGCGCGAATTTTACGAAGGCCGCACGGCGCGTCTCATCGCCGAAGACATGCGGCGCGGCGGCGGACTGGTGACGCTCGACGATCTGAAGAACTACGTGGCGAAAGAGCGCACGCCCCTGCGCTCGACTTATCGCGGCTATGAAGTGATCTCGATGCCGCCGCCGTCTTCCGGTGGCGCGGTGCTGATCGAGATGCTGAACATTCTCGAAGGCTATGATTTGAAGCACATGGGCGCAACGTCTTCGGAGCGGTATCACTTGACGACCGAGGCGATGCGGCGGGCTTTCGCAGACCGTGCGGAGTACATGGGCGATGCGGATTTCGTGAAAGTGCCCGTCGCGGGGATGATTGACAAGTCTTACGCCGAACGCCTGCGCGGAGATATCAAGTTGAATCGTGCCTCGACGAGCGCGGACGTGCGCGCGGGTCGCCCCACGGGATACGAGTCGGAAGAGACGACGCACTTCACCGTCGTTGACGCGATGGGCAACGCGGTCTCGAACACCTACACGCTCAATGACAGTTACGGCTCGAAGGTCGTGATGCGCGGCACGGGCATTCTGATGAACGATGAGATGGACGACTTCGCGGCCAAGCCGGGCACGCCGAATGCTTACGGGTTGATACAGGGCGAGCGCAACGCCGTCGCGCCGCGCAAGCGTCCGCTCTCGGCCATGACGCCGACCTTTGTGATGCGTCAGGACGGCACGCTCTGGTTCGCCGTCGGCTCGCCCGGCGGCCCGACGATTATCAATACCGTGCTGCAAGTCATCACGAACGTCGTGGACTTTGACATGAACATTCAGCAGGCGATTGACGCGCCGCGCATTCATCATCAATGGTTGCCGGACGAAATCGTTTACGAGCCATACGGGATGTCTGCGGACACGTTTCGCGCGCTCACGGAGCGTGGCCACCGGATCACCGAGAAGCCCCGCTACATGGGCGACGCGCAGGGCATTATGATCGAAGAAAAAACGGGCGTGCGACTCGGCGCAAGCGACCCGCGCAACTTCGGCGAGCCGGCGGGCTACTGATTCAACAACAGGTCGCTTCAACAGCAGGGCGGCGGGGACACAGGCCCTGCCTCTAAAAATTATTCGTGCAACATTCTTGAGGAGAAGTTCAGTCTTGAAAAATCAAACTCTGAAACGCCGGTTGAGAACCGCCGGCCTCGCCATCATCTTTGCGACACTCGTCGCTTCCGTCGCTTCCGTGCCTTTGACGACCGCGGCGCGGGCGGGCGAACCGGCGGCCATACGCGTCACACCGCCCGCTCCGGTCTTCGACGACGCGGCGCGTCTGTCGGAACTCGCCGCGCGGCGCGCGAAGTTGGCGGAGAAGATTGGGACGAAAGCTTTGCTCGTGATGTTCAGCGGGGAGCCGCGCGTTTACACGAACGATGTGGACTACGAGTTCAGGCAGGAGAACAATCTTTATTACCTGACGAACCTTTCGCAGCAGGGCGCGACGCTTGTCCTGATGCCGGGAAACACGACGACGCGCGAGATTCTGTTTCTGCCGCGCCGAGACCCTTCCAGAGAGACTTGGACGGGCCACATGTACAGCGCAGAGGAAGCGCGAAAGATTTCCGGCGTCACGGAAATCTGGGACGCCAAAGAGTTCGAGCCGTTCATGCTCGCCGTCCGCACGCGTCGCGCTTACAGGCCGAAGGCTGAGGCCGTGTTCATGTCGAACATGACGACGAACGCTTCAACGACACCCTCCGCGCAGGCGGTGACGCCGCCCGTTCCGATGTCGGATCAGACGGTTGCCGCCGCAGGCGCAGCCACTCCCGCGCGTCCCGTCACGGGCAATGCACCGGCCAACCTCGTCACGCAGAACGCGCCTTCACGCGCGACAAACGCGGCGACGGGCGTTAACGCCCCGACCGCGACCCCGAATGCCGCGGCGAGCATCCCGACCGGCTACGAATCCCTGTACGCGGCGATGATGGCTAACGAAGCGACGCTTTATCTCGTGTTGCCGGGCGGCGAAGACAGTCGTGAATACAGGCAGGAGCAGGACTTCGCGTCGAAGTGGGCGAAGACGGCCACCGGCTTAAACGTCCGCAGCGCGTGGCCCCTGTTCGTCGAGATGCGTATGCGCAAGTCAGCTTCCGAACTCGCGTTGATGCAGCACGCGATTGACATCAGCATCGAGGGACACGAACGCGCGCAGGCCGTCGCCGCACGCACGAAGATGGAGTATGAGGTCGAGGCGGAGATTGACTACACATACAAGCGGCGCAACGCGGACAACTGGGGCTACCCGAACATTGTCGGTTGCGGCCCGAACGGGACGACTCTGCATTACGAAGAATCGCAAGGGCAGGTCAAACCGAACGCGTTGATTTTGATTGACGCGGGCGCTGAGTACGGCCACTACACGGCGGACGTGACGCGCACGTTTCCCGTGAACGGCAAGTTCAGTCCCGCGCAGGCCGACATCTACAACACGGTGCTCGCCGCGCAGGAGGCTTCGTTTAAAGCCATTCACACGGGCGCGTCTTTGCCGGAGGTGCATAACGCGTCTGTCGAAGTCATCAAGGACGGGCTGCTCCGTCTGGGGTTGATTACCGATAGGAACTCGGATCAGTACCGCATGTGGTTCATGCACGGCACGTCGCACTGGCTCGGCATGAACGTCCACGATGTCGGCATGCGTGCGGCGAAGCTCGACACGGGCATGGTCTTTACGGTCGAGCCGGGCATCTATATCCGCGAAGACGCGCTCGATTACCTGCCGAAGACGCCTGAGAGCGAAAAGTTCATCGCCGCCGTGCGCCCCGCGTTCGAGAAGTACAAGGGCATCGGCGTCCGTATCGAGGACGACGTGGTGGTGACGCCCGACGGTTATCGCAATCTCTCCGGCGCGCTCCCGCGCACGATTCCCGACATAGAGGCTTTCATGTCGCGTGCGCAAAAGGAGATTCGCGTCGGCGCGTGGCGAGACGTGGACGATTCGACCACGGCATCTTTGTTGACACCGTTCACCGTGCGTTGAAGCCGTGAACGCAGCGATAGAGTGAAGTCTTCCGCGGTTAAGAAATAACCACGGACGGCGATGTTCCAACCGCCGCTGATGACGTTATAACTTCACGATCTTAAGCCCTAACCTCGTCAGGTTAGGGCTTAACTTTTCGAGGTTAGAACATCATCACGCGTGCGCAGAACGTAATCACGCCTGCGCTGAATCAACTCATGCCTGCGCTAAATTAACTCATGCCTGCGCTAAATCAACGCACGCTTGCGCTGAATTAACTCACGCTTGCGCTGAACGTAATCACGCGTGCGTAGATGATACGCACGCGTGCGCAGAACGTAATCACGCGTGCGCGAAACGTCATTTCTGATGAAAATGGCTTGATTTACCCGCAAATGATTGAAATGGAGGGGTGATGCCTCCACGTTGCGCCGTCAGGGGGTAAAGGTTGGAGTCATTCGTAGCTCAACGCTTCGACCGCGTCCTGACGCGCTGCTCTGAGCGCCGGATAGAGCGCGCCGAGCGTGCCGCCGAGCAGCCCGATGAGAAGCGAGTTGAGCAGCCAGCGCGGTTCGATGTCAACGGTCAGGGAAGTCAGGCGCATGACGAGGAATCGCGCCACGAGTGTCAACACAACGCCGAGCAGGACGCCGAGCACGCTGACCATCAAAGCTTCCTGTTCGATAATCCACGCGATGGTCACGTTCGACATGCCGAGCGACTTGAGCACGCCTATCTGTCTCGTGCGCTCCGTCACCGTCGTGTACATCGCGAGCAGGATGACGAGCAGGCTGATCGCCGCCGCGACTCCGACGATGACGTTGACGAAGACGTTCAGAGCGGGGACGCCCGAAGCGTAAAGTTCCGGCAGGTCGCGCGTGAAGATGAGTTGTTGGTCGGGGAATTGTTCGTGGATACGTGCCGCGACTTCGTCCTGACGCGCGGGGTCTTCGCACGAGACGAGGACGCTCGCGCACTGGCCCGCGCTCCCCACCTGTTCCTGCATCGTCGAGAGAGGTATCTTGATGCGACCGCCGCCCGGCGGCTCATAGACCCCGACGATGCGAAATTCTCTGCCGTACAATTTCACAGGATCGCCGACCTGCGCCTTGTGCTGTTCCTTCCAGATCGAATCAACGATGGCCTCGTCGCCTCCTTCGCCGAGCGGGCGGCCCTCGACGACTTGAAGCCGGGACATCTGTGCGTACCGCTCGAAAGGGATGCCGTCAATGACGCGCATGCCGAAGCCCGTGTCGCTCGTATCCGTGTTCTGCCCGACGGCGACGGCGACGCGCACGCCCTCGACACGGCTGATTTCGTCGGCGCGCGAGACGGGAAGCGCGAAACGCTGCGTGCCGCTCAAGCCCGTCGTGCCGGAGG
>JBAVPI010000233.1:0-6520 GCA_049692915.1 Pyrinomonadaceae bacterium | reverse complement strand
GTATTGGCCCAACGGAGGAAGCGAGCGGCGCTGCGATGTTCGATGAGGACGGCTTTGGGGCGGCCCGTGGAGCCGGAGGTATAGATGAGATAGGCGATGTTGGAGGGCTGGACGCGCCCGCCCGCTTGGTGCGAGGAGGCGAGCATGAAGGCATCGCTCTCCTGCGTCGTCACGGGTGCGCCCGCTGCCGTGATGGGTGCGCGCGCTGTCGTGATGCTCGTCACTGTGATGGATGGATCACTCTCCTGCGTCGTTATGACGGATGCGGCGCTCTCATCCTGCGTCGTGGTGAAGACGCCGCGCTCCGCTTCGTCCACCATCAGCGTGGGCGGTGCGGAGGGCGGCAGCAGTGCTTCAAGCGACCGCTCGCTTAGCAACAGTCGCGCGCCCGAATCCGACAGAATGAAGTGCAGGCGTGTAGCCGGATACGAGGGGTCGAGCGGCACATACGCTCCGCCCGCTTTGAGGATCGCGAGCAGCGTAGTGAGCAGTCGCGGAGTGCGTGCCAGCAGGACGCCGACCTTGACTTCGGGGCCGACGCCGAGGCGACGCAAGAGCGCGGCGAGGCGAGAGGCGTGGGCGTCGAGGGAGGCGTAGGTGAGATGTTGGTCAGAGCCGACGATGGCGAGGCGGTCTGGAGTACGACGGGCCTGAGCCTCGAACAGGTGATGGAGGCAGGAGTCGTCGGTCTCGTCCCGGCGTGTATCTTGAGGGGTGCTGTTCCACTCCCTCAACACTTGCTGCTGCTCCGCCTCCGTCAATAGCGGCAGGGCCGCGAGCGACTGGTCGGGGTCGGCCACGATGCCGCGCAGAAGTGTCTGGAAATGCCCGGCCATCAACTCGATGCGCACGTCATCGAAGAGATCGGTGTTGTACTCCAGCGTGCCGCCTAGCCACTCGCCGTACTCCGTCAGCGTGAGCGTGAGATCGAAGCGAACCGAGTGGTCGCCGGTCTTCAGAGGTGACAACGTCAGGCCCGGCAGCGCCCACTCTTCCTGCGGCGTGTTCTGCATGATGAACATCACCTGAAAGAGCGGCGTGTGGCTGAGTGCTCGCTCCGGCCGCAACTCATCAACCAAACGCTCGAACGGCATGTCCTGATGGGCATAGGCCGCGAGCGTATCGGCGCGACCCTGTCTGAGCAGTTCCGTGAAACGGGTCTCTCTCGATGTCCGCCCGCGCAGCACCAGCGTGTTGACGAAGAAGCCGATGAGACCTTCGATCTCGGCCCGGTTGCGGTTGGCGATGGGCGTCCCGACGCAGATGTCTTCCTGCCCGCTGTAGCGTGACAACAAGGTCTGGAAGGCGGAGAGCATAGTCATGAAGAGCGTCACGCCCTCCTTGCGGCTGAGCGCGCGCAGGGCTGCGCTGAGGGGAGCGGGCAGCAGGATTTGGCGGTAACGACCTTTGAAGGTCTGAATCGCGGGGCGCGGACGGTCGGCGGGTAGTTCCAGCAGGCCCGGCGCGCCCGCCAACTCCTCCTTCCAGAACGCGACCTGCGCTTCGAGCGTCTCGCCCTGAAGCCAGCCGCGCTGCCAGACGGCGAAGTCCGCGAATTGCAGCGGAAGCTCCGCCAGCGGCGACGGCTGCGCGGCGATGAAGGCCCGGTAGAGCGTCGTCATCTCGCTGAAGAAGATGCCCGCCGACCATCCGTCGCTGATGATGTGGTGCATCGTCAGGAGAAGGACGTGCCGGTCACTTTCGAGGCGCAGCAGCCGCGCGCGGAGCAGCGGCGACGACGCGAGGTCGAAGGGCCGCCACGCTTCGCGTGTGGCGAGATGCCGTGCCGCCGACTCGCATTCAGCGCCGTGCAGACTGCTCAGGTCAACGCAGTCGAGCCGCAGCACGGGGACAGGCCCGATGACCTGTGTGGGCTGTCCGGCGTTGACGGCGAAGGTGGTGCGCAACATCTCGTGGCGGCGAATGATCTCGCCGAGCGTCTGTTCCAGCGCCGCGACGTTGAGCCGCCCCGTCAAGCGCATGGCCGTCGGGACGTTGTAAGCCGCGTTGCCGGGGATTAGCTGATCTATGAACCAGAGACGCTGTTGCGCGAAGGAGAGCGGCAGCCCTGTGTCGCGGCTGACGCGCCGGAGCGGCGGAGCGAGACGTACATCGCTTCCGCGTCGCGCCTCCTCGATGTCGGCTGCCAGTTCCGCCACCGTCGGGTGGTCGAACAGGCGTTGAATCGGCAGGTCAACCTCGAAGACCTGACGCACGCGCGAGATGACCTGCGTCGCCAGCAATGAGTGGCCGCCGAGGTCGAAGAAGTCTTCATGGCGCGACACGTGTTCGACCGTCAGGAGCGACTCCCAAATCTGCGCGAGCATCTGCTCGACGGGTGTTGCGGGCGGCTCGGACGACTTAGCGTCCGCTGTGCTCTCCTGCTCCAACGCGGGCAACGCGCGGCGATCAACCTTGCCGTTGGCGTTGAGCGGCAGACTGTCGAGCTGCATGATGATGGCCGGAACCATGTAGGCAGGCAGCTTCTCTCTGAGGTACTGGCGCAGGTCGCTCATCGAAAGCGCCGAGCGCGGCGAGGCCAGATGCAACAGCGCGGGCGGCTCATACGCGTCGCCGTTCACAGCCGCACGCTCGCGCGTGGCATAGACGTGATAGAGGCCCGTGCTCTCGAAGCCTCCGCCCTCTTCCGCGACGACGTGGAAGCCGTGCCCGCGCAAAAGCGACGTGACGCGCGCGAGTTGCTCGCCGATGTCGTGCACCTCCATGACGACCTGTTTGATCTTCAGCCAGTCGTCATCCCCGACGCCCTTGAGCACGTCGAGTTCGCTCTTCTCCACGTCAATCTTGAGCAGGTCAATTGATTCGACCCGCTGCTCGTTGATGACCTGCGAGAGCGTCTTGATCTGGCAGGCGTAGGTTTCACTGGCGAAGCGTCCTTCCAGAAGTTCGTCCGCGAAGCCGACCAACTCTCCACCCTGATTCTTCAGAAAGGCGCGTGTCAGTTGTTCATCGGCTGCCGCATCGGCGTAGAGTCCGGACATGCCGGACATCTTCGGGTAGAAGGTGACGGAGGCCACGCGGCCACTGTCGGCGATGCCCGCCTCTGACAGTTCCACGTTCAGCCCGTAGAGGGCCGCGTTCGTCCGCAGCACGTCGAAGATCGGCGGAACCGGCTCGAAGGCATAGACCCTCGCGTTGCGGCAGACGTGATTGACGTAGAGCGTGAAGAGGCCGATGTTGGCTCCCACGTCGAAGACGCAGTCGCCGTCTCGCAGCGTGATGCCGTGCCGGAGATACATTTGCTCCTGAAAGATTTCGCGGAACATCACGTCCGTCTCGTTCTTGTTGAGGTGCGCGATCTCCAGATTGTTCGGCAGGCGGTAGAGCCGCTTTCCATGAGGCACGGTCGGAGACCCCTGCGCCGGAACGATATAGGCCGCGAGCAGCTTGTCGCCGTGCGCGTCCTCGCGCGCCGTAACAATCGCTTCCCTGATGCCCGGATGCTGTTTCAGTACCGCTTCGATCTCGCCCGGCTCGATGCGGAAACCGCGAATCTTCACCTGATGATCGAGCCGCCCCAGATATTCGACGTTGCCGTCGAGCCGGAACTGACCGAGATCGCCTGTCCGGTAAACACGCTCGCCCGGCGTGACGGCCAGCGGGTTCGGACGAAACTGCAAGGCCGTCAGATCGGGCCGGTTCAGGTAGCCACGGCTCAAGCCGATACCGGCGACGCAGACCTCGCCCGGCACGCCGACGGGCACGGGTTGCAGATGCGCGTCGAGAAGGTGCATCCGCATGTTCCCAATCGGGCGACCGATGTGCGGCTCGTCACCGGCGCACAGCGGCACGGTCGCGCTGGCGCAGACGGTCGTCTCGCTAGGGCCATAGGCGTTGATGAAGCGCCGCCCCGCAGACCAGCGGGCGATGAGGTCGGCGGTGCAAGCCTCGCCCGCGACGACCAGCGTCCGCAACTCCGGCAGAGGCTCGACGGGCAGGGCCGCGAGTACCGACGGCGGAAGCGTGGCGAACGTCACGGCCTGCTCGCGCAGCAACTCGATGAGATCGGGGCCGGGCAGCAGCCGCTCCCTGTCGGCCAGCACCAGCGTCTTGCCGCCCAGCAGGGTCGAGAAGATTTCCCACATCGAGGCGTCGAAGCTGAGCGACGAGAACTGTAGCGTGCGCCCGTCGAGTCCCACGTCAATTTGTTCGTTAACCCAGCGGGCCAGACTGCCGATGCCTCTATGCGACACGACGACGCCGCGCGGCGTGCCCGTCGAGCCGGACGTGTAGATCAGGTACGCGGCGTTTTCGGGCGTCGCCGCGACGCCGTGGTCGGCGGCGTCAAACTCCGTCTCCCCGATATCCTCGACGCAAATCACCTGCCCCCAGAAAGTCGGCAGCTTGTCGGCCACCGTCGCCTGCGACAGCACAATCGGAATCAACGCGTCTTCGAGGATGAAAGCGATGCGTTCGAGCGGATAGGCCGGGTCGAGCGTGACGGCGCAACCGCCCGCCTTCAACGTCGCCAGCAGCGCCACGATCAACTCCGGCGAGCGCTCAAGGCAGATGCCGACGCGCATCTCCGCCGCAATGCCCGACGCGCGCAGGTAGTGCGCCAGCCGGTTCGCACGCCGGTTCAACTCGCCGTAGCTCACCTGCCCGTCGCCGTAGATGAGCGCCGCGGCGTCGGGCGTTCGGGCTGCCCGTCGCTCGAAGAGACGGTGCGCGCACTCGACCGGCACGTCGCGCCGCCCCGTCGTGTCGTTCCACTCGATTAAGAGTTGCTGCCGCTCCGCCTCCGTCAGCGGCGAATAGAACTCGTAACGCCCTTGTGGGTCGCGGGCCATCTCGGCCAGCACGCGCCGGTAATAGCCCTGAATCACGTCCACCTGCTCGGCGCACAGTTCCGCACCGTCGAAGCTGATGGTCAGATTCATCTTCGAGGTGAAAGGGTCGAGCATGAAATTGACGGCGAGCGGGAAGTTGGTGATGACGACACTTTCTCCGCCGAGGACTGACATCTGCCCCCCGAACTTCTCCAACGCTTGATAGGCGTGGAAGTGGACGAACCCGAAGGAGGTCTCGAACGGTATCTGCCCGTCGAGTAGCTGTTTGATCTCGGCCAGCGGGTAACTGCGATACGGCAGCATCTCCTGCTCGGTCTGGAAAACCTCCCCGACCAACTCGGCCCACGTGCCGCCTTCCAACCCGACGCGAAACGGCAGCGTGTTCAAAAACAGTCCGACAACCCGCTCTGCATCCGGCCCTTCGGGCCTGCCGTGCGACACGACGCCCGTCACCGCCTCGGTCTGCCCGTCGAGCAGCGCGAGGACGCGCAGGTGCGCCGCGAGCGCCACATACTTAAGCGACGTGCCCGTCGCCCGCGCCAACCCGTTGAGTCCGTCTATCGTCTCTGCCGGGAAGTCCGTGACCTTATCCTCGGAGGGGCGCACGCCTGAATCCGCAGGACGCCAGCGCGGCAAACGTTGTGGCTTGCAGCCGCTCATCTTCTCTAACCAGTAGCCACGGCATTCAGCAGACTTTAGTGCCTGCTGTTCGAGCGCGATATAGTGGCGGTAAGAGAGACGCGGCGGCGGAGCGATCTCTTCCGCGCTCTCGCCGAGCAGGAACCAGTAGTGCTGGAACAGTTCGGTCATGAGCGTCGAAAGGCTCCAGCCGTCGAGCAGCGCATGATGGAAGCTGAGCATGAACTGGAAGGTCTTGTCGTCGCGCCGGTATAAGCGGAAACGGATCGAAGGCTCTCGCTCCCACTCGAACCCGCGCAGCTTTTCAGCCTCCAACTCGGCAGCCAGTTCCGCCTCAACCTCGGCCTCCGGCAGATGTCGTAGGTCTATCACTTCCAGCGGCAACTCCACCTCGCGCCGTGCCAACTGTAGAGGCTCGCTGAAACCCGTGAGGTCGAAGGTTGTGCGCAGAATCGGGTGGCGGCGTATAACTTCAGAGAGCGTGGCGCGCATGGCTGCCACGTCGAGCCGCGCGTGCAGGTGCAGGCTGAAGATGTCGTGATAGACGGGCGACGTCGGATCGTATTCGCTGTGGAAGAGCATGCCGGCCTGCATCCGCGCCAGCGGGTATGCGTCTTCAACGCCCTCAGGCAGTCGCGCGCGGTCGGCTTCCGAGATGAGGCTCAGCGGCGCTACCTCTTCCGCCTGCCACTCGACCGGCGTGGTTGCCTCGTCGAGCGCACGCGCCAACTCGCAGACCGTCGGGTGCTGGAACAACTGCTGCACACTACTCCTGACTCCATACTCCTTCGCCCGCGCCAGCACCTGAATACTCCTGATCGAGTCGCCGCCCAGATCAAAGAAGTTGTCGTTGATACCCACACGGTCGAGCTTGAGAATTTCCTGCCATGCTTTCGCCAACACTTGTTCAGTCGGCGTCCGCGGAGCAACGTAGCTGCCCTCAACTGACCCGGTACTCTCCGGCGAAGGCAACCGTCGTCTGTCAACCTTTCCGTTCTCGTTGAGCGGCAACTCGTCAAGCGTCACGATCACCGACGGCACCATGTACTCCGGCAACCGCTCCTTCACGT
>JBAVPI010000232.1:0-5612 GCA_049692915.1 Pyrinomonadaceae bacterium | reverse complement strand
CCTGTAATAACTGTTCGTGCCTGAACGCGTCGAAGAAATATTCGGGCGGCGCGAATTCGCAACCCGACAGGCGCGCGAACTCTTCCGCGCCCGCGCCGCACAGCAAGACGTGCTCGGTCTCTTCCATCACGCGGCGCGCGAGCGCAATCGGATTTTTGGCTCCGCCGACGGCGGCCACCGCGCCCGCGCGCAAATTTTCGCCGGACATGATGGCGGCGTCCATCTCGTGCCGCCCGTCGTGCGTGAAGACGGAGCCGCGCCCGGCGTTAAAGAGCGAATCGTCTTCGAGCGCGCAGACCGCCGCCTCGACCGCATCAAGCGCCGTCCCTCCGCCCTTCAGTATCCCCCAGCCGCGCAGCAGGGCGCTGCGCAATCCCTCCGTGTAGGCGGTCTCGCGTGCGGCGCTCATCTCCTCGCGGCGAATCGTCCCCGCGCCGCCGTGGATGGCGATTGCCACTTTCGTCTCTTCGTGTGTGTGCTGGTTCATGTCCGAGAGCATGGAAAGCTTTGCGCTACGCGTTAACGATGAACGTGCGAGCGGGCGACGGAGCGGCGTCTCAGGTTAGAAAAGATGAGGGCCATCAACAAGACGGGTTCCGAAACACTTAGCATTTCGGAACCCGTCTTGTTTAACTCCGGGACAGGGATTCGAACCCCAATTCTCTGATCCAGAGTCAGATGTGCTACCATTACACCATCCCGGAAAACTCACTCTGTCTTCTCAATTGAACCGACTTTTAAAGTCAGCCATCCTTAATACACGGACGGCCTGCCGTTTGAGATCACGCGATTAAATTTACGGATGGACGCGTTGATTGTCAACCGTGCGCCAATTCGTCCGCGCCGTCTGACGGAAATCGTCGCCGAACGATGACACGCACGCAATCGAGGCAAGCCGCCGCGGGCGACAAAGTCTTGCTCATCGCTTGCCGTCGGGCGCAGAATAGGGGCTGAGGTCGTATCGTTGCCCCACAACCGCCTCAACCGAGCACATCCACCGAATCCCGTGCTCGCATGTAGAAACTCTTTTCAGGGAAAGCAGCCAAGCCATGAGCGAGAGCCAGCCGCCACAACTTGAGGCGAATAGCCGGACGGGAGAGCCTGACGCAACGAGTGAGTCCGAGTTGCGACGCTTGATCGCCGCGCACGAGGCGCGACTGGCGGAAGTCGTGGAGTTGGCGGCGCGCGTGCGCCACGACATCAATAATCAACTGACGGGACTCATGGGCCAATCGCAACTACTGCTCCGCGAACCCTTGAGCGACTCGGCCCGCCGCCGCGTCCAGATCATCGAACAACTGGCCGGTCGCATCCGCGACGCCGTAGTCGAACTGCGCGCCGCCGAGCGTCTGACTTACACGCCCATAGAAGGGCCGGAAACTGATTCCCCACGACGAACCTGAGAGCCTTCCGCCTGTCGCTCCAACCCTGCGCATTCGTTAACACGCCGCACCACGGAAAATATGCTTCACTCTAAAAGGAAAATGTGTGGCGACACAAAACACCACACATCTTCGCAGCCTGTTCTGGCTAATGTAATTCTTCCTTAGTTATTCATGACGTTGTTTGATGCTTTCGCATCTTCTTCTCATCGTCTTCAATCTTACGCCTCAGGTACTTCGCCAACTTCTCAGCCGAAGAGCGCAAACCCTTGTTAGCCGATGAGCGGTGTGATGCATCGGCGTATGCAATGACGCCCGTATGAAGATTGGTAACAGTCAAAGATGCCGATGTCGTGCCCCGAAAATCTCCTAATAGCCACTTTTTAGCAAGTCCTGCGCCTTTCTTATCGGCTGAACCGACGATCTCAAAATCAGCTTGCGCCCGATCATTCACCATAATGAGTGGCACATTCTTTTTACGCATGGCGGCGGCCATGTATGTCTCAAAGCCCTCGACCGGTTTCTCCGTGTCTTCCGACTTGAATGGGGCAATGTAGACCCTAGAATTACGAGGAATTAATTGGGCCTCAAAGACATCAGTAGTTGCTGCGGGCGAAGATATAACGTTTCGTGGTGTTTCTTGTTTACCGGAGGGCGTGCCTGACTGTTCCTGCGCGAAGGTGGCGATTGATATCAGCAGGACGAATAGGAAGGTGGTGGTGTGTTTCATCGTTTTCTCCGTGGTTAGAGTTGAGGTTTATCTCCGTCGAGAGGAGGAATATAGGATTCACTTGCTTTGCGAAAACAATCTACATCACGGGCGGCTGAGGCGCAAATAAATGATCGCAGAATTACATGTGTCCAGAACAGATAAGAGATGCCACACCCAAACTGAGGCAGGTGCGGCATCTCTTATTTCTCAATGAGAACTCAATGCTAAGTGGTGCTATTGAACCGTCACTTCTTCCTCTTCGATGAGGTACGGCGTGGCGGGATTGAGGGGTTCGCCACGGTCTTCGGCGAGGATGGCCTGCACGATGGGCAGGCTCAACGAATGTTTCTTCGAGATGCCGGGGACGGCCTTGCCTTTGGCATAGACGGCGTGGCGACCGTTCTCTTTGTACCACTCCGAGAGCGAGGCGGTCTTGTGCATCTCTTCGATGATCTGCCGCCAGCCGACGCCCGTGTTGTAGGCGCAGAAACTGATCTCGCCCTCCTGCGTGCCGTAGGGGATGACGCACATCTCTGTGCGGCGGAAGTCGTAGTTGAACAAGTCCTGAAACCACATGCCCTCGACGCAGAGGACGCGCCAGATGTCGTTCGGGTCTTGCGCCGCTCCCTCGCCCTGCGCCTTCATGCGGTCGTTGCGGTCGGAGTTCGAGTTGGTCGAAGACGGCTTGAAGAGATTCAGTATCTGCGAGATGGGGAAGCCTTCGGGCGCACGCGTCGCGTCGAAGTTGCGCATGATCGCCATGCCGAGTTGCGCGTATGAAAGCTTCTTGCCGCGCGCCGTGTCGGTGATGACGGCAACGTCCTTCATGAACTGCTCATAGTCGAAGAACTCGAAGAGCGACTTGAACTCGCCCGTCTGCCGGTTGACGACCATCAAGGTGAAGATGCCGCAGTTCGGGTGGCAATTGCACGAAGACCAACCCCACGGCGCGTCCGCGCCTTGCAGCATATCCATGACGGAGGTGAACGCCGAATAGGACGAGAGCGGGAACCAGTCCTTGAGCGCGCGCAGGCGTCCGTCAAGTTGCGTTTCGAGGTCGCTTGCCATCCCCGCGAGCGTGTAACGCTGCTTGAAGCGAACCTCGTCGGGCACGTCTTCGTCGCGGCCCGTAAAGCTGACGGGCTGGAAGGCGATGGTCTGCACTTTGTCAATGTTCTTGGCCGCGAACTCGACGATCTTGCCGATGGCGTCGTTATTAATCGTGTTGACGATGGTCGTCACGAGCGTGACCTTGATGCCCACCGAGGCGAGATTCTCAATCGCGCGCAGCTTCACGTCGAACAGATTGCCGACGCCGCGATGACTGTTTTTCTCTTCGCTCACGCCGTCGAACTGTAGATAGACGCCGTGCTGTCCGGCCTCTTTCGCCTGACGACAGAACTCGATGTCTTCGGCGTAGCGAATGCCGTTCGTCGCCGCGAGGATGCGGTAGAAGCCGACCTTCTTGGCATAGGCGACGGCTTCGAGGAAGTAGGGCGACAGCGTCGGTTCGCCGCCGGAGAAGAGGATGATAACCTGTCGCTTCGGCTTGAACGAGACGGCGCGGTCTAAAATCGCCTTCGTGTCTTCATACGTCGGTTCGTGGACATAGCCGACCTGATTGGCGTCCATGAAGCACGGGTTGCACATCATGTTGCAGCGGTTCGTGAGGTCAACGGTCAAGACCGCGCCGCGCCCGAACTTGATATCGGATGTGCCGTGATGGTGAACGTGCTTGTCTTCGGCGGTGCGGAAGTCGCGCCCGTAGAAAAGTGATTCGATGCGTTCGAGAAAGCGCGCGTCGGTCGCCATCAGGTCTTTGAACTCGCCGTGTTTGGGGCACGTCTTCTGCATGAAGACCTGCCCGTCCTCCTCAAAAATTTGCGCCTTGATTTCACCGGGATGCTGGTGCATCAGGCTCTCAAGCGTCGCTTCGCCGGTGATGACGGCGTCGCGCACTTCCTTGACGCAACGAGGGCACAGGGAATCGGTTTCGCGCGGGAAGCCGAGCGGCGGTGAAGTGCGTTCGTAGGATTTCAGGAGCGGCCCCGGTGCCCACGTCGGGCGAATCATCTCGCCTTCGGGCACGCGCTGGTTGATGGACTGAAATGCTTTCCACGCCATGTCCGAGAGGTCGGAAATCAGCTTCGAGCTTTTGACGCCGCTGAACCTCGGCCTCTGCGTTTCGCCCCGGCGGAATTGATCACTGAACAAGACTCTTTCTCCTTATGCTTGCGGGAAGACGGCGCACGCTTAAAATAAAAACTCGCCCGTGCGCTCTCAGGCAATCGGATTGCCTTTAACATGATAGCCTGCTGTTTACCCGGTCAGGCATAGGCAGGCTAACTTAACGCGACATAATAAAGGTATCTGCGTGTAAAGACAAGACATGCGGGCCGCGCTCTACCGTTCGTGAATGGTTAGTTGAAAAATCCGCGCCCGGCGTTGGCCGCGAAAACTCATAGAGTTTGCTCAAAATCGTGCGCGTTTGCGGGTTCACGGTTTCAGACTTTTCGATGTACCATCCCCGCGCGAAATTTTATGGAAATCCATCCGACGGCTATTATCAACCGCGACGCGACGATTGCCGCTGACGTGCGTGTCGGCCCCTATGCCGTCATCGAGGAAGATGTCGTCATCAAACAGGGTTGCGAGATCGGCGCGCACGCCGTCATCAAACGTTTCACGAGCCTCGGTCGCCGCAACCGCGTCTCGGAACACGCGACTCTGGGCGGCGAGCCGCAGGATGTGAAGTTCAAGGGCGAGCGAAGCGCGCTCGTCATCGGCGACGACAATCTGATACGCGAGTATGTGACCGTTCACCGCGCGAGCGGCGAGGGCGAGATGACGCGCATCGGCTCGCGCAATTTTCTGATGGTCGGCGTCCACGTCGCACACAACTGCGAAGTGGGAGACGATAATGTTTTCGCCAACGGCGCGGCGCTCGCCGGACACATTCTGGTCGAGGATCACGTCTTTCTTTCGTCGAACGTCGGCTGCCACCAGTTCGTCCGCCTCGGTCGCTACGCGATGGTGGGCGGCAAGTCGAAAATCGTGCAGGACGTGCCGCCCTTTTTCACGACCGACGGCAACCCGCCGCGCGTGCGCGGGCTGAACGTCGTGGGCTTGCGGCGCGGAGGCTTCGACACGGATGCGCGCAGGAACTTGAAGCGCGCTTACCAACTGCTCTTCCGCTCCGGCCTCCCGCTCGCCAACGCGCTCAGTGAACTGGACGCGATGAATGATGAGCACGTCGCGCACCTCGCGGGATTCCTGCGCGACTCGCGACGGGGCTTCACGGGCGCGGGCCGAAGGCGGGCGGAAGAAATTGCCGAAGACGAGAGAGAGTCGCAGAATCAAGACGGCGAATTAAAGTAACGAGAGTGCACATGATGAACATTGAAGGAAAGACCGCAGGCGAACTGGCCGCGCTCGTGGGCGGGCTTGTGGTCGGCGACGCGGGGATGTTGGTCAGGCGCATCGCGAGCATCAAGGGCGCAGGCGAGGGCGACGTGTCA
>JBAVPI010000231.1:0-6577 GCA_049692915.1 Pyrinomonadaceae bacterium | reverse complement strand
GCGCGTCGTCGTGCCCGTACCCTCGCTGAGCAGGGTCGGGACGGCGGACTGCGCCGCGGCGCTCGCGAAGCAAACGACGACGAGCGCGCAGATGCACAGGGGTCGTGCAAAGCGCACAGCATGACGGGAGAAGAGATGCACTTTCATATGTCTCCGCGAATCAGATATTCAACTATGAGGAAGGAAAAACTGTCCGGGCAAACTGTCGAAAGGAAGCGCCCGTGTGTTCGTCAGGGCATAAGCGAATATAGCACACCGCGCCCGAAAGACAAACAATTAACAACAATCGTGAAAGCTGGATATTTCGTCGAAAAGCGGGCGACTCCGGCCTGTCAGACTTAGACGGGCCGGAGTCGGCATTTGGCGAGAAAAATTGTGGCAATCTGAAAAAAGTTTAAGGGCGCGGACTACGTTCCTTCCTTCCGGCGCAGGTCTTCATCCACGGTCTCCTCGTCGCCTTCCGCCGTGCCGGGCGTTCTGCCGGGGTCGCCGGTTAAGTCCTTCTCGCCGCCCGGAATGGTCGTGCTGCTGTGGCCGATGTCTATCTCATCGTCTCTGTCTTCGTCTGCCATGCGTGGTTGCTTCCTCTCTTTCGGAGCTAAGGTTGAAGAAAAATCTCGATGCACTCGTCCTGCTTATTCCTGAAAGCCTTGCAGCCTGCGGGCGCGTCTTCGACCCGCATATCTCCTTGACGAACCGGCGCAAAACTTTCTGAGACTGCCCCTTCGTTCAGATCAATTTGACATCGTTTCAGTGCGCGCCGTCGCCTGCTGCGATTCTCGTCCCTTTGCGTCGCGAACTTTGACGATTCTTGCCGCCGGTTTGTGCATTCCGCCACAAAGCGGCGACCACCGTGCCGAGTCCCAGCACGAGCGCGCCCGTCACGAGCGGATGCAGCGATGCCTTCGTGTAGGCGCTCGATTCGGCGACGTGGCCGGGATAGCCGCCGCGCTCGATAAGTTCGCCCGAAGCGTCGAAGAGTCCGTTCAAGGCTCTGTCGCGCGCCGGTTTATCGCTCCGCTGAATGCCCGGCATCGTCCACTCCATCACTTTGTCCGTCAGCCTCGGCGCGTATGTCTCCGCCATTGACAGCGCCTTGCCGCCCCCGCCGACAAAGGCTTCACGCTCCGAATGCTCCGCGCAATAAAGAATCGTTTCCGCAACGGTCTCAGGCGCGTAAACCGGTGGAGGATTCATCGGTTCGACTTCCAGATAGTTCTTGGCGTGATGAATGTACGGAGTGTCAATCGCGGCTGGTTTAATCAGCGTCACGGAGACGGGCGCGCCCTCCGCTTCGAGTTCCATCCGCAACGCGTTGGTGAATCCTTTCACGGCGTGCTTCGATGCGCTGTACATTCCCTGAACCGGAATCGCGCGGTCGGAGAGCGTGCTGCCGACGTTGATGATCGCGCCGCCCCGCCCGCGCAGGTGTCGCGCGGCGGCGACTGAGCCATAGACGACTCCCCAGAAATTCGTTTCAAACAGTTGACGCAAATCGTCCGTGGACACGTCGAGCAGGTTGCCGTAGATGGAGACGCCCGCGTTGTTGACCCACGTATTAAAGCCGCCGAACCTTTCGAGCGCCGTGTGCGCGATGCGGCGCACGTCCTCTTCTACGCCCACATCCGCGACGACGTAGATGGCATCGCCGCCTGAAGATTTAATCTCCTCGACCAGTTGTCGCAGAGCCTCTTCGCTGCGCGCCGCCAACACGAGACGCGCCCCGCGCTTGGCGGCCATCCGCGCCGTGACGAGGCCGATGCCGCTCGAAGCCCCTGTAATCACCACGACCTGATCGCTGAGTTTTCTTAATTCCATAACCCGATCTTCTCCCCCCTTAGCCTGTGCCCGCGAGCCACTTACATCTTCGACTTGATGTCACGAATCATCTGTAAATGCCTCCGGAACAAAGTGCTGAGCGTCTGAGTCCGACGCGCAACCCCGGAGCCGTCAGCGCGAAGACGGAGAGAGCCATTGCCTTCAAACCATTTTTCATCTCTCTCCCCTTCCCGCTACATTCACGCCTAAGCGTTCCGCCCGGAAGATTGCCCTTTCGTTGTGGCGGTCTCGCCCGTTTCCATCACCATCTTGAAACGGCGCAAATCTTCGTCAATCTGTTGCGCGGGATTTTCGCCGAAGAGTTTGGCGATGGCCGCGCCGACGACACCGCCGGGAGGATCGTACTTGAGATTAACGCGCACGACCGTGCCGCGTCCGCCCGCCTCACGCTCGAAACGGACTGAGCCTGCGCTGTCCACGTCCGCGCCTTCCAGAGAGCGCCAAGCGATTAACTCGTTCGCCTTCTCGTTATAAATTTCCGCGTCCCATTCGACGGTCATACCCGCCGGGGCTTTGGCGACCCAGTGCGAACGCGTCTCGCCTGTCACGCGCACCGATTCGAGGTGATTCATGATGCGCGGCAAATTCTCGAAGTTGCGCCAGAAGGTGTACAACTCTTCCGGCGAACGGTTGATCGTGATGCTCTTCTCCAACTTGACGCCGCGGTCGCCCGGCACGCTCACGTTCTCGTTGTGACGCAGATTGCCGCCCTCTGCGGTGCTGAAGTTCATCGCGTCGTAAACCGAGCAGTGGCCCGATAAACCTCTCTGGACGAGCGCGCCGCCGACGAGCGCGAGCGCGATGCCGCCCAGCGATCCGCGCGTCAAACCGTAAATCGCCAGTGCGCCGCCGCCGATAGTCGAAGCCAGACGTTCGGCCTGCCCGACGTTGGTGGAAGCGTTCCCCTGTCCCTCACGGGTGGCCGAGGCCGCCCCGCCGCCGGTGCTCTGTTTGGTTAATGTTTCTTCTCGTGCTGACATCTTTCCCCCTGTTTGGAAAACGTTTTTCGGACACACCGCGCGGCGGTCTTGCCGCACCGTGTCCGAAAACGGCTCGTGTTAATTAGTATTCAGAGGTGAAGAGTCAAAAACCGTGCCGACGCACAAACGTCAACATCACGAAACCAATGTGAAAATTAGGCTGTGTTCAGGAAGATTGAATTGAAGGATGATTGCTTGAGGAAGGTTGAATCGGGGCGAGAAAACTTTAATAGTTGGCTTGAACTCTCACATCATAATGCTCAATCTGATGACAGTTAGAACATAAAATAATGCATTTACTTATCTCATCCTTAATTGAATCTTTGGAAAATCCGATGCTGATCATATCAGCTACATTAAAATCCTTCTTTCGATGGTCAATGTGATGAAATTGAAGGGCACGAAAATCTGCGAAGCCGCATCTTTCACAACTTAACTGTTTCTTAAATTCATCAAGCCACGAACGAAGCCCGTTTCTTCGTTGATTCCTCACCACCATTTTACATTTGTGACATTGTCGGCGGCGATAAGTCTTGCCAGCCACAATTTTGCAGACCTCAAACGATTCGTCGGATTGTTCTGTTTGGCAGGATTTGCAGGTTCTCAAATGCTTTGTGAAGTTAAATCGGGGCGGAGTGATTCGAACACTCGACCTCTCGGTCCCGAACCGAGCGCTCTACCAGGCTGAGCCACGCCCCGACACATTCAACGTGCGGTCATTCTAAGTGCGCATCGCGCGCATGTCAAACTGGAGAAGGTTTTACTTCCGTCGGTCTTCCGCCAAGTGCTGATTTATGCCGCGTGCGGCGCGCGCGAGTTTTTGATATGACGCCAGACCCACCACACGGCGGCGAGGACGATGATGATGCCGATGACAAAGTCGAAGCGGTGGAACCATGTTTTCAGCGCATCGTTCTTGTCCCACTGTGCGCCGAGAAGTTGGCCGACGTAAGCCAACCCCAGACACCACGGCAGCGAGCCGAGAAAAGTATAGACGACGAATCGCGTCAAATTCATTCGCGCGACGCCCGCCGGAAATGCGATGAACGTACGGACGACCGGCAGCAGTCTGCTCGCGAAAACGATCACTTCACCGTAGCGCGAGAACCAGCGGTCGGCCAGATCGAGGTCGTGTGAGGAAACAAGCAGGTAGCGTCCATACTTCTCGATGAGCGGGCGACCGCCATAGACGCCGACCCAGTAGGCCACGAGCGAACCGAGGACGCACCCGACCGCTCCCGCCACTCCCACCGCCCACAGGTTGAATCGCCCGGTGTAAACCAGATAGCCTGAGAACGGCATGATGACCTCCGAGGGCAGAGGGATACACGCCGATTCAATCGCCATCAACAAAACGATGCCGCCGTAGCCGAGCGCGGAAATCACCGCGACGATGAAGGCCGACAGTATTTCAATGATTCTCCCGATCAATTGACGACTCCTAAAATATCTTCAAAAATTAAGACTCAAAAGAAACCTGATTGAAAAAGCGACATGCGCTCTCAACGTAAGTCGGACTCCGCCGACCCTGAACACATTTCGACTGCGCGTCTGATGTTCGGAGCTACTGGCCCGACCACCCGTAGCGACCGATGAGCGGGACAAATGCGCAGGGGCCGTGCTCTTCGCGAACGTAATCATCTTCGGCGCGGATGACCCTGACCAAACTCTGCGACTCTCGCGTCGCTCCGACCGGAATGACGAGTTTGCCGCCGACCTTCAATTGCGCGAGCAAAGGGTCTGGGACTTCGGGGCCTCCGGCGGCCACGAGAATCGCGTCGTAAGGCGCGTGCGCGCTCCAGCCGAGCGTGCCGTCAAAACATTTCACGGTCGCGTTGTAGATATTCAGACTACGAATGCGTGCCTGCGCCTCGCGTGCGAGATTGCCGATGCGTTCGATGGCGTAAACCTGACCGGCGACGCGCGAGAGCACAGCCGTCTGATAGCCGGAACCCGCGCCGATCTCAAGCACGCGACTGTTCTTGTCAACTTCAAGCAACTCCGTCATGCGCGCCACGATGTAAGGCTGCGAGATAGTCTGGTTGGCGGCGATGGGAAGCGCGTGGTCGCCGTAGGCGCGGCCCTGCAAGGCTTCGGGCACAAAGAGGTGACGCGGCACGTCCCCCATCGCGTTGAGCACCTGTGCATCGCGGATGCCATAGTGGACGCGCAGGCGCTCGGCCATGCGTTCGCGCGGGATGCGGAAACCTGTTGTGTGTGCGGATGACAATGCGATGTAAGCGTTCAAACCGATGTCGGCGATTAAACCCGGTGGTGATGGAACAGAGCCGTCGCCGTCGCGTGTCACGACGGGCTGGCCGAAACACGTCAGGCCGGTTGATCCTGATTCTCGGAGACCTTCTCCGTTGAATTGATTGAGTCCCAGCGAGCGAGGTCTGCGAGTGCGTTGTGATTTGTCATGTCGCTGCGCATCGGCGTGACGGAGATGAACCCGCTCTCGACGGCGTCGTAATCTGTGCCCTGCTGTGGGCCTGTGCGATAAATCTCTTCGCCGATCCAGTAATAAGCCTTGCCGCGCGGGTCTATGTGCTCGCTGATAATCGGGCGCGCGTATTTGATTCCCTGACGCGTGACGCGCACGCCTTTAATCTCGCCGCGCGGGACGTTGATATTCAACAGTGTTCCTTCGGGCAGCCCCTCGTCTAAAACTTTGCGGACGGCGACGACGGCGAAGCGCGCGGCCTCTGTAAAGTCGTAGTTTTCGCGCGCGACGAGGCTGAAGGCCAGTCCGGGCACGCCGAGGATGGTGGCTTCCAACGCGCCCGCGACCGTGCCCGAATAGGTCGCGTCGTCGCCGAGATTGCCTCCGTGATTGATACCTGAGACGCAGACGTGCGGACGCTCTTCGTCGGTGAGAATTTTGTTGAGCGCGAGCGTTACGCAGTCGGTCGGCGTGCCGTCCACCGTCCAATGGCGCGAGTCAATTCGTCTGATACGAAGCGGGCGCGAAAGCGTCAGGCTGTGCGAAGCGCCGCTCATCTCGGATGCAGGCGCGACCACATACACGTCGCCGACCTCTTTGAGAGCCTCTTCCAACTCCGTCAAACCGTCTGAATGAATGCCGTCGTCGTTAGTTAAAAGGATACGAACCATATTTGTAAACCCAAATCCATTACACCTTAAAGCACTGATTTATACAAGCAATCAACCCGAATTTTGATGAACTACCTGTCAGCAATCTCTGCTTTCGCAGGCTCTCGAAGGAGAGACTAAAGGAAAGCCCCGCGGACGCCTGAACGTCGCGGGGCTTTCGTCAGAGCGAAGGCTGCTCCCTATCGCTTTAGGCCGAGACCGACTCCTCGTTTTTGCGCGAGAGGCCCTTAATCTGCACGGGCTTGTTCTTCTCAACGTCGGAGCCGAGCTTCTGCTTGAGCACCATCTCCTGATAGAGCTTGCGCATCATCGCGGCCTCTTCCGCCGCCGTCTTCGGCCCGGCCATCTCAGGACGGTTGGGGCGCTGGATGTCAACCTCGTTCAGTTTGAGGCCGACGGGCGCATCGAACGCGAGTTCGACTTCCTTGCCCTTCGCGAAGATTTCATGACGACCGTGCTCCTTGTACCACTTGGCGACGGTCGCGTTCTGGTGCATCTGCTCGATGATGTTGCGCCAGCCGATGCCGGTGTTGTAGGCGCAAAAGGAAATCTCGCCTTCCTGTGTGCCGTAAGGAATGATGCACATTTCGGTGCGTCGGAAGTCGTAGTTGAACAAGTCTTGGAACCACATGCCCGCGATGAAG
>JBAVPI010000230.1:0-9644 GCA_049692915.1 Pyrinomonadaceae bacterium | reverse complement strand
GAGTAAAAGCCATGTCTTAACACGGGCAGGGGCAGCAAAAATTGAGCTGCTTGGTGGTTGCACTACCTGTCTAACAAGTCTTTGATTGGTGCTTCAGTTTCCTGATCAACCCACTGGACAGCCGGGTGGCTGGCGATGCGCTCGACCGCAGCAAGCGTCCCGTTCATCAGAACCATACCCGAGGCGGGTAAAATCTCGACATGTGAGTTGCCGGAGGCAAGGCTGGCGAGTTCCTCTGCAAGTGCGGCGACATGGTCACGATCCAGTCCCCTGTGCAGCATCACGTTGAGCCTGATCTCTTTCTCGGGGTCTTGGGATTCGACGAGCGCAGACAGTTTGTCGGAGACCTTGTCCATTACATCTGGCCCCTTAATGGCGAGGGAGAGTACGCCGAAGGCTGGCCGCCTTAAGGCGCAGTCGCTTACCTAATGCGGCTACCTGCGGCGGGATTTCTTTCATTTGGAGCTATCTTACTACGCGAAAATTGTATGTGCCAACATCCTCGTATCCGCCGTTCGGAGACTTGCCGCTAAGTAAAATCTGGTAGTCGTTGCCGGGGGCAAGTCTTACCGCGGGTAGGATAAGGACCACTGCCTTGCTACCGCCGTCGCTGAGTGCGCGTAGATTCGACAGCGAGAGCAGCTCCTTTCCTTCAACCGTCTTCAACGTCGCGCGATACGTCGGATAGTTATCCGCCGCGAGGTCCAGGCGCACGAGTACCCGACCGCCGCCCGGCGGCGCGGATACTCTTTTCATCCCTACCCCCGGCCCTCTGACGATGCTCGGCGAGAGGGTGAAGAGCGCTACCACCGGGGAGATGGTTGACTGCTCTATTCGAGGCCGCGGCTGCTGCCTTCTCGCTTCTTCAAGCTTTAGCTCCGCCTCGGCCCGCTGTTCTTGCTCCTTACTAAGCTGGGTGGCGAGTTGCGCGCCGCGCTCCCGCTCAGAGGCTAGCTCTTCCAACAAGCCAGTCTGAGGCGTTGTGGCGGGCGTCGGCGTCGCCGAGGCCTGAAGTTGTTCGACTCGGGCACGCAGTCGGCTGTTTTGCGCGGCCATCCAAATAGCTGCACAAACAGCCAGAAGCAGCGCCGCAGCCAGCGAGAAGCCGACCGCGGGCCGCCGTAAGAAGGCGGTTAGTGTTAAGAGTAGAGGGGGCGGGCGCTCCGCCTGCGACTGTGGGGCCGCACGCCGGGCGTGCTCCGCGGCATGCATGCGGAGCGCCTTGGCGAACGTGACTTCCTGCCGGAGCTCGGGTACGGGGAGAAAATGGCGGCGGAATTTTGCTCTTTCGGCTTCGGGGAGGCGGCCGCCGACAAAGTCATCCGCCAGCTCTTCTTCTGCAATTAATAGCTCCTCAAAATAATCATCTTGGGAAATCAGACGCCTTTCAATCCGCTCTTGCTCCTGCTCGGATAAATCCCCTATCAGATACTGCCTGAGGGAGTCACGCCTCTCCTGCTCGGACGAACCTTCCGGCAGGGAGTCTCTCGGCGGGGCCTGATTATTTGGCTCTTGACCCATCGGCTGAAACCTTCAGAGATAACTAATCCTCAATTATATAGGGCGAAAAGTCCATTCCATTTCACACCGCCCCCTGCCTGAGACATTCGAGTACGCATTTCTTGAGTTCGACGCGGATGCGGTGCGTGCGGATCCTCAATGGGTTGAGCGCAAGCCCGAAACGGCTCGCAAGCATTTTCCGGCTCTCAATTTTCGGCCCTTCCTCGCTTTGATAGTACTCCAGTATCAACTCGCGGTTTCGCGGGGTGAGGCGCTTCAAGCATTTTTCAAGACAGTCGTACTGTGGCGTAACGTCATCATCCTCCCCGGGAGTTTGTGGCGGCGGTGGAGACGGCTCGGGCCTGCGTTTGAGGTACTCGCGGTAAACATTGCGCGCCACGCCGTAGAAGTAGAGTGCCGGATCATCACCGGGGTTATAGTTGGCTCTGACTTCGCGCACCTTCCTGGAGACACGGTTGATAGTTTCGTCAGCAAGGTCTTCAGCCGTCGTGCAGCCGCGGTGGATAAAAATTCTAATCAGTCTGCTGCGGATGTCCTCATACTTCCTGCCGGCTTGGTCGCGGTCGGGGTGCAGCCAATCGAGCAGTTCGTCAAAGTTGTCCATAGCATCGTGTGCGGACATGTGCGCCGTTCAAGGTCGGCCGGATACTTGTCGTAACGCTTCTACCTCCATTCGCCTTGCAGCACGAAGCCGGCCCAGTAGTAAGGACTGCTCCAGCGCTTCTGCCCCGAAAGGGAGATCTGTGCGGCCTTCAGAGCCTCAGCGGGCGACAGCCCTTCCTTAAACATCTTCAGGTAAAAGAGCCTCATCAGTTCGGCGGTGGCTTCATCGTCCACCTGCCACAGGCTCGCCACGACGCGCAGGGCTCCAACGTACATGAAGCCGCGCGTCAGGCCGATCAGACCCTCGCCCCTGACCTCCTTGCCAAGACCGCTGCGGCAGGCACTCAGGACAATAAGGTCTGCGGGCAGGCTCAGGCCGTAAATGTCGCTGAGCGACAGGAACCCGTCCTCATGGAAATGTCCCTGCCTATCGTAGAGCGAGAGCACGAGTCCTGAAAGCTCCGGCCTTTTCTCGTTGAGAATCCCATGAGTCGCGAAATGTATGATGCTGAATCGGCCGAGCTGCGGGTCGGTCGCCTTCTCGCGGTTGGCGTCGAAGCCGGTGGCCTCTATCAGCGAACTGCCGGGGGCGGCGGCCCGGATGTAGCGCGCCTCGTTGATCGACGCCGGAAGGCGGGAGGGAATCCAGCCGTTGTCATCCTCGCCGAGGTCGCGGGCGACTTCGGCGAGTTCCCCGAGGGGTTTTGCGGCCGGATGCGAAGGCGCGCCGCGCCGGGCGGCTTGAGGGATACGAGGGTCGTCGCCTTCGAACACGGGGTCTGCGAAAACGGCGATGGACTTCGGCGCTAGCGTGTGGCGCGCCGTCTGCCGCAGGGCAGACAGCACTGAGGCAGAAGGAAGGTTGACTACGACATGGTCTTTTATCAGCGGTACAGGTGATGTTCCCGCCCGAGGCGCGGCTCCGGCCGTTGCTTCGGGAAGCGGCAGGGCTCCGAACGGGAGATACATCAACTCGCCGTCGGCTACTATTAATAGACGTTTGCCCTTGAGTTGTGCTGCCACGGGGCCGAGCAGTGTCTCGCTGAGCGCCGGTGCCACGTGCCAATACTGCTCCGTAATTTTCTCCAGGCGGGTCTGTGTCTCTGCGGCCGTCTCATCGCCGATAGGCTTACCCTTCCACAGAAGCTCCTTGAGTCGCCGCGCCGCAGCGTCTATTTCCCGGCGCGGCGGCAGCGTGTAGCCAGAGATGCCCGCCGGCGTAAGCGCCCAAAGATAACTCCTTTCGTCGCCCAGAAAGTATTCCAGTAGGATCGTGTCATCATCAAGCAGTCGCCTAACCTCTTCGGCGTTCAGCGGCTGCGGAAACATGAGGGCGGCGTAGCGCGGGTGCTCGGACTTTATCCGAGACTCGACGTGATTCCGCGCTATGTTCAGGTCGTCAATCTCATGGCCGATTGCCGCGACATCGGGTACGGCTTTCTTCTCCAAGACGGCTTGCGCTTGGCGGCGTGTTGCTGCGCGCGTCCTTAGAATCAGGAGGCGGCGCGACTCAAGGAGCGCGGCAAGCGTCTTATCTGCTCCCGCAGACATTTCGACGCGCGCGTCGGAAAGCAGGTCGAGCAGGCTCCGCGCCCTCGCGCGCTCGCTTGCCGCGAAGGCGGCTGCCATCTGTGCGTCGCCGCCTTTACGCATCAACAGGTCTGCGTACAACTCGTAATAGCCCACCTTCATGGCTAAGTAGGAGGCGCGCCGTTGCCTGTCAGTAATGTTAGCGCGTAAAGGCTCGATCAATGCTATCGCTTCCTCGGTTTGCTTGATGGCCGCTTCGGTGTGGCCGAGACTCCGCTCGACACGTGCCGCTCCGAAGAGCGCGAGCCCCTCCCCGTCACGCTCGCCGAACGTGTGCCATAGAATGCGGGCCCGCCCGAAGCAGTCCAGCGCCTTTTCGGATTCGCCCTGCGACGCGTACGTGTCTCCCATCTTCGTGAGCGTCCGGGCCTGACCTTGCAAGTCAGGCGCCTTCGGATTCTTCTGAAGGTCGAGTGCGCGCTGAAATGTTTCTAACGCCTTAGTTTGGTCACCCAAGGCACCCTGGGCCATGCCCATGACAGTTAGTGTCTGCGCTCTCCTGGGGTCATTGGCGGACTGCTGCAGTTGCAGCGCCTGCTGGCAGTGTTCAAGCGCGGCCCTAGGGTTATTATTGGGATTGTCAGGCAGCACCTCGACGTAAGCCATCTGCGCGAGCGTGACGGCGCGTCCGCGCGGCTCGTCGCGCAGTTCCAGTGACTGCCGCAAGTAGTCCAGCGCCTTTTTGAAGTCGCCGGCGGCGATATGCAGGTAGCCGACGTTGTAAAGCGTGGTGGCGCGCTTGCTGCGGATGCTAGCTCTGTACCGTTCGGCATCCGCTTCGCTCGCCTCGCCCTGATCGTAGCTGGCGAGGGCGAGGTTGTAATATTCGAGCGCCTTCTGCCATTCGCCGAAGTCATCATAGAGTTTGCCGAGATTGTTAAGCGTGTTGCCTTTCTGCGTTAGGTCGCCGGTTGTCCCCCAATCCTTAATGGCCCGCTCGTAATAAGCCATCGCCTCATAAGGCTGCAATAGTACGTCGTACGCGCCGCCCATCGCGTTGAGCGTACGCGCCTCTTCATATCGGTTACCTTCGGCAGTGTGGAGAACCAACGCCTGCTCGTAATACTTCAACGCCTCGGTCATGTTCCACTGTCGCGCGTGAATGAGGCCGATGCTGTAGAGGGTGACAGCCTCGCCGCGCCGATTCTTCGCCTGCCTGAAGACCGACAGCGCGCGCTCGTAGAGGGGGAGCGCGTCGAGCGGGTTGCGCAGATCACGGTGTGCCGCGGCGATGCCGAGGAGCGTATAAGCGCTCGCCTGCTCGTCGTCTGCGCGTCGTGCCAGTGTCTGCTCGTAGCGGCGAACGCTCTCGTCCAACATCCTCAAAGCCTTGTACGTCTGTGCCATGAAGTGAAGCGTGTTGGCCGCCTCGAAGTTGTCGCCAAGCTCATCCCAAAGCGCGAGCGCCGCCTCGTACTCGGTCAGCGCCGCGCGCCGCGATGCCTCCGTTTCCAAGAGTTGCAGTCGGCGGCCCTCTGCCGTCCGACTTGCGGCGGTCAGGCGTTTCTCATCCAGAGGCCCGCGCACATGCGTATTCTCAAAACGTATTAAGTACCCGCCGGCAGCAGCCCATTTATCAATGGGATGAACCTCGACCCTGTAATCGCCCGGCGCGCCTGCGGCGAATGTGACGAATATAGGACTTTGCTCTCCAGCGGGGTTCTCGAACTTTAAGATCGGGAGGCTGTCTGGGGATGTAACCGTGACGAGCAGGTCAATCCCGCGCCGCTCGACGACGAAGTGCGCACACTGCTCCGCCTCTAGGGTGATCCCGAACACTTGGACTTCGCCACCCTTAATTTCGCGCTCTAACATCTCTCCCGACCGGAGCGGGTTGGCCGTCTGAATCAAGGTGGCGGAGGGGCTGTTTATCACTTTGCTTGGTGCCTGCCCGCGTACGTCAGTCACCGCCCCGAAGAACAGTGGCGATGCACATGCGACGTATGACAAGATAAGCAGGAGGCAATTTCCGATCGGTCGCCGAGTATGCTCGAAGGAGCGTAGAAGATATGAAGGGATCAAGCGTGCGGGCATCTGTCACTCCAAGTGGTAACGGTTTGCCGTTTCTGTATGGAACTGACCCGGCCATTGACAACAGCCGGGCTGGCCGACCCTGCGGTGAATCGCCGGGGAGGCTATCCCCCTTCCGCACCTATCTCTTGTGCGGGATAAGTCTACGCTCGGCAATGGCAGGGTGTGTCACCTGATTCACTCGGTCGCGAAGTCAATCGTGACAGCGGCAACTAGTGAAGCATTGAAAGCCGCACCTGGCCGCAAGGGCTCCAAAGCGTACGCGGATTCTAAGGGCGTAGTGGGGGCGAGTCAATAAAGAAGAAATGACATGTCTTCGGCCGACTCTATAGAGTGCCGCCGTCAGCCTCAAGAGCAGCGCTAACGCTCTGGCAGACTCCAAGCAGAGAGTTGGAGTCCGCCAGAGCGCCGGGATCGTTGTCCGACTTATTGTTAAGACCTGTCGTTAGAGGCTCGGCTTCTCGGCCTGCCAGTCTCCGGTGTCGTCATCGATGAGGCCTGATTTCCTCTTCGTGGCCGACTCGGCGCGGGACGAGTTGGCGCTCTTGTCGGCTGGAGGGGCGGGGAGAACCACCTCCTCATATTTCCCGTCGATGAAAAATTTCCCGGCGGTCGGTCCGGAAATTTTTCCGTTTTTGTACTTGACCCTGACCCGCGTTCCGTCCGATCTTGTTTCCACTCTGCTGAAGCTGATGTTAGTGCCGTCGCACGTAAGGTCTTCAAGGTCGGCCCCACTCTTCTCGTGCTTGCCCTTGAGTTGATTCGAAACTTTCTTAATCTCTATCTTCCCGTCGTCCTTCGGGCTACCGCCCGTGGGAGTCAGCTTCGAAGTCCACTTTTTAGTGCCTTCTCCCAAACAGTTATCGTCTGCCATACTTAGCCTCCTTTGAGGTCGATAGCTCGACCAGATTTGCAGCTTTGTGTCTGACCTCACTTCAGAATCTTTAGAAACTTTCTAGTGACAGACCCAATCTGCGCTAAGTGCTTCTCGTGTGAGCGGAAGGCCATCTCTACTCCGGACGCCGCAGCGGCGCGTGCGTCCGGCCGAGTTGCATCCACAATGTCAGAGGCATCTGCCACGTTCTCACCGTCCGATTGCAGTCGGGGCGACACCTCTTCGTAATGAGATTTAACTATGTAACCGACGACCAACTCGCGTGCCGGAAGCGGCGTGACGCCGGCAGACATCTGCGGGAAGCTTATACCGCGCACATCCGCCGCATCGGCGTCGGTCGTTGCCATGCTGAGAATCACATGCTGGAGCATCTCGGCGATCTCGTACCGCGTGGCGACCCCGGAGAGGTATTTGAGCGCGACCTTGCCGACGACGGTCGGCTCGTTACCTTTATCCTCCCAGACTTCAGGGTGTTGCAACATCCAGTCGAGCATCACGCCGGTAACCTCCTGCCGTTTTTCGAGCGGCGCAAGGAAGAAGGCCACGTGCCTGTAGTACTGTTGAAGCAGCAGGAAAGCCGACTTGTCGCTCGAATCCCTTAGACCTCTAATATTGATGTTGAGGTAGTGATGCCAAGTCGAATCGGCAACTATCCTCCCCGCCTTTACCGCTTCGGGTGGATCGTAGACGGCGAGCACAGCCCGGCTTCGGCAGTGCCGCTTGTCACAGCCGCGCGCGATGACAACGGGGCGCGGCTTCTGTTTACTCGGCACCGCGTCCGGGGCCCAGTCGCTGCCTAACTGCCGCGGAACGATAACCTCTCCTTCATGAACGTGGTCTGGGAAGAGGTCGAGATGCGTGTCGTTATCATCTTGATCCTTTCCGGTCAACAGGGGATGGGGCATGCGACTTGGGCCGAAGGGCTCTAAAAGGTACTGCTGCGGCACGGCGTCAGAGTCGGGGTCATCCTTTTGGCTATCTGGATTCTTTCGACTCTGTTGTATCAGCGTGTTGAAGGAGGAATCGGCCAGCGAGGTGGGCGGGCCAATCCACTTGCGCAGTTCTCCCGCGCGCGGGACTTTGTGTCCTAAAGCCCTACCCAAGCACAGGAAGTCTTTTATCAGGACAAGCGGCTGGGTTGGGGGGAGAGGAGGCGGGGGCGCATCGGAGTGGTCACCGGCGATGAGCACGCCGTGGGTTGTCATCCACTTCTCTAAGGCTCCAACCTCGCTCTCGTCAAGTTCGTTGTCCGGCCCGCCAAACTTTTTTTCGTCGAACGGGCCGTCTACCTTATTCTGATACTTCCCGAAAATCCAGACTTGGTCATAAGGAGCCAAAAGTGCGTCATCAATCCTACGCGGCTGCGGCGGGTTCTCGTATCTATTAACCACCTCAACGAAGAATTTAAGAAATGGCGAGACGGGGGCCTCTAAAATATCTCTCAGAATGGAGACAGACCACGTCGCCGGTTGCGCCGGGTCATCAGGGGCCAGCGAGATGTCTTTAGTGTCTGTGTAAATGAGAATTTTGATGTCTGTCATGCCAATTCTCCTGATAAGAGAACCGATGTTCTAGCCTTAAGTCTCCCTTTTCTACTTATTCATGGTGAGGGTAAGAAAATAATTTCGTCCTTGCGGAGCGCCGAACAAATGCGACCCAGAATATTAGTGCGGCCTTAGATGAGACGATGGGCGTGCGAACTGCCGGTGGATAATACCATCACTCGTAAATGGGCCGAGAAATATACACCCCAAAATTAATAAAATCGTTGAGGAAGAGTAACTATTCAGGTTCGTAAGGTGTTGAGAGCGAGCGGATTACCTGCTAAGGCGTGTTCTAAGGCGGTGAGCGGCGAGTGCCCCTGCTTTCTGGCTGATGAGAGATAACTGCGAATGCGGCAGAACGCTTCCGCGCCCTCCGGTGTGCGGAAGCACCCGCCGATCTTCTGTTGCAACTTGACCATCCTGATGTCGCGCTCCGTCGCGTTGTTGTCGAAAGGGACGCGGAAGTCCGTCATGAAGCGCAAGACTTGATCGCGCTTCGTGTCCAGGCGATAGATGAGTGGCGAGGCCGGGTCGCGCCGCTTAACCTTGACCACCTTGTACCGCTTCGATAGCGCGTCAGTCTTCTCCGCTTTCACGGGTGGGTTCAGTCGTGCCGCGCGCTTCACCAGTCGGTCGTAGCGCGCGGTGAACATGGCAAGCTGCTCGTTGCTCAACTTCACCTCGCCTCGCTCCTTCGCTTGCTCGACCGCCGCCTTGATGTCGAGCAACAGCTTCGCCAGCGGGCGCGTCCATTGCTTTTGCTCGGCGGCTACTTCCTCAACATAGACGAGTTCTCGCAACAAGTGGACGTTGCACAAAGCATGCGTCGCCTGCCGGTACTCATCGTAACTGAACCACCCGTCTCTGACGCAGACACCCTTGAACTGTGGGAGGATCCCGATAGCCTCCATCGCCATCTTCCCGCGCCGCGCGTCGTAGCCGTAATGCGTGAGTTCATCCGTGCGGGCCACATGTATCCAGTGGCCTTTGCCAGCCACTCGCAACCCCGTCTCGTCCGCGCCCATCACTGCCGCCGCTTTGATGCCTCCCTTGATCTGCTCCTCAACTCCGACCAACTTCGCCGCCGCGCGCTTGCGCGTCGTCTCGACTGTGCCCGGTGAGATCGAGCAGGCGAACAAGTGGCGCATCGCTTCGCTCGTTCGTGCGAAGGGCAGAAGCTGATACTTGTGCAGGTAGGTGGTGATAGCGCGCACCCGCTGTCCGTATTGCACGGGAGCGTTGATGCCTCGCGGGAACTGAGCCTTCGTCCGTATTCCACAACTCTAGCACCGCTTGACCTGCGCCCAATGTTCTGTGACTTCTAACACCATCGGCGGAAGATCGAAGACCTGACGGCGACTGTATCCGACCACCGAACACTCCACCAACGAGGCTTTACATTCTCGACATCGCTGCGGTGCATGAACCCGCAAGCGATCAGGAAACGCCACTTGGTGGAG
>JBAVPI010000229.1:0-2201 GCA_049692915.1 Pyrinomonadaceae bacterium | reverse complement strand
ACTTCACACCCTGCGGGGTTCACGGCCGGATCGGCGACTACCAGCATATCGCGTTGCTTGCCGTTCAGCCTCGCGGCCTCGGCGCGCGTCTCGTACCACCAGCGTAGCGACGGCGTGACCGACACCTCCAGCCACTCCAGCAGATAACGCGTTTCACCGTCTGGCCCGGCCGCGGGGAGCAATTCGAAGGGCAGGTGGTGCAACACCCCGTCCTGGCTAATGAGCACCCGGCGCGCGCCGCCCCGCCGCATTTGTTCGAGCAACTGCTCGGGGAAGAGCCGCCGCGATAACTCGGACAGTTGTTCGCGTGTAGAAGCAGCGTCCGCGCCGTTAGCGATGTCGCGGACGAGGGGCTTGACCAACTTGTCAAACTCTTCGCGCGTACTCAGTTCGTAGCCAAAGACCTGACCGGGCATGACGGCGAGGAGCAGGACGGGGGCTTTGCGTGAGGCGAAGAAGTATTCGAGCGCCACATCGCCTTCGCCGAGCGCCTGCCTCATCTGATCCAGCGGCGGCGGCGCGGCCCTCGTCTCGCCTCCTTCTCGCATCGCCCGCGACGCACGCAGCGAGGCGGCGCGGGAGCTTTCGATGGCGTCGAAGACGCCCGCGAGGTCCGACTGTCTGAGCCGCAGCCGGCCGAGATTATGGTATGGCGACTGCCGGTCGAGGCGAAATGTGCGCCGGAAGTCTTCTTCGGAAAGTGAGCCGCGCAGTCCTTCGAGCACCTCGATGGCCTTTTTCAGGTTTGCCTCCGCCTCGCCGAAGTTTCCGGCCATGAGGTACGCGCGCCCGAGACCGTCGTAGACCCTCCAGACCTCGTCGGGGTCTGCGTCCTCACTGCGGCCAACTATATCCAACGCGTTTTTGTAGTGGTCGAGCGCGGTCTCGTAATCCGTGTCGAGTTCGGCCAGGTTGTTGGTGGTCTGTAAAAGCCCCGTGTCGTTGCTTCGGTCGGTGTCAAGCTCTATGGCCTCGGAGAAGTTCTCCCTAGCGGCGACGACATCGCCGAGACGCGTGTAGGCGACGCCGAGGCTGTCGAGAGTGTCGGCCATCGTCTCGCGCGGGCGGCCGGACTGCTGCGCGACCTCACGGTGCTTCGCTAACGAGTCGCGTATGAACTCAACGCCGAGGGTCGGATTGTCTAACTCGTCCACGTACAAGTTCCCGATGTTGTTGAGGTCTTCCGCCATAGCCCCTTTGTTGTCCTGCCGCTTATCAATCTCGAGCGCCGCCTTGTATTGTTCGAGTGCCCGCTCGGGCAGCCCCAGCTCGCGGTACACGGTCCCGATGTTGAGGTGACAGTCGCCGCGCCGCCGCAAGCTGAGATCATCGTCTCGGCCCCCGTACACGGCCAGCGCCCTCGTGTAGAGCGTCAAAGCCCTCTCGAACTTGCCAGCGTCCTGATTGACCAGCCCGTAATTGTTCAGCGTCCGCGCGTACATCACCTCGTCCGGTATCCCCAAGTGTTCCCACAGGCTGAGCGCGGCGGCGTAATGATCCCTTGACGCGCTGCGGTCGTCGCGACGGTAGAAGATGCTCCCGAGCATTTGGTGCGCCCACGCCACGTCAGGCGTCTCGACCCCCTCGTGCGTCTTGAGATATCCTTCCAATTTCTGTTGGAGCATCGGCAGGTCCGCCTGCCCGGCCTCGCGGAACCGTTTCTCGAAGGCCGTGCGCGCGTCGGCGTCGAAGTTCGTAAATCCTACGGTCGCCGGCTTGCGGCCTTCGAAGACGAAGCGGCGCTCGGGTGAGCGCGACTCCGCCGCTCCGAGACGGCCGACCACGGACCAGAAGTACTCACGTTCACTTACGAGTCCCCCCGCGTCTTTCTCGTTGAGAAGGTATGAAGTCTCGTTAAGCTCCTTTTGCAGGACGGTCTGCTGCGCTGCCTTGTCGCGGACACTGAACACGTAGGTGGCGTTGGCACCCAGCACTTGCCACCCGAACTCCTGATAGACTTTCACGCGCGCACCGTCGTCAGGAGTTATGAGGTTAATCGAGTCGGACGCGCGGAAGACAGGCGGCTCTGTCACGACCCGCTTCCAAGGTAATAAAGCCACGACCACGCCAACAAGTATCAGCGCGGATACGGCTATCACAGCCCCCCTTGCCGGGATATCTGGATGCCTGCTCGGCTTTGATAACCACTTTGCCGCCCGCCCGCGGGCCTGCCGAGCCGCAACAGGCGCGCGGCTGTGGCT
>JBAVPI010000228.1:0-2372 GCA_049692915.1 Pyrinomonadaceae bacterium | reverse complement strand
GACATGCTCGGCGGCGGCTCGCACGTCGCGCACGCGCCGCTCGTCGTCAACGCCGCCGGGCCGTGGGTGGATAAAGTTTTAGCGGGGAGCAATTCTTCGGGCGAGTCTTCGGGCGAGAAGCTTATCGGCGGAACGAAGGGCAGCCACGTCGTCGTCGCCGCGTTCGACGGCGCGCCGAAGGTGGCGCTCTATACGGAAGCGCGCGCGGACGGGCGTCCGTTCTTCATCATCCCGTGGGACGGCAAAATTCTCATCGGGACGACCGACACGCGCTACGACGAAGACCTCGACCGTGTTGAAGCGTGCGAGGCGGAGAGCGCATACCTGCTCGACGAGACGAACCGCGTCGTCCCTTCGGCGCGTCTGACACGCGCGAGCGTGCTCTATACATATTCCGGCGTGCGTCCCCTGCCGTTCGTCCGCGAAGGCGCGGAGGCCCGCATCACGCGGCGGCACTTTGTCCTCAAGGACACGCAAAATCTGCGCGGCTTAATCTCAATCGTCGGCGGCAAGCTGACCACTTACAGAAATCTTTCGGAAGAGACGGTTGACGTGATTGTCGAGCGGCTCGACCGACCGCGCGCGCCTTGTTTGACGGCGCGCACAACGCTTCCCGGTGCGGCGACCGCCGACTACGAGCGATTCGTTAAGGCTTTCAAAGAAGAGAGCGCATTGCCCTCACACACGAACGAGCGGCTGCTCAAAATCTACGGTGTGCGCGCAGCCGAAGTCGCGCGTCTCGCGGTGGAGGATGTTGGATTGCGGCGCGAGATCAGCGCGGAAACCGGCAGCATCGGCGCGGAAGTTCTCTTCTCTTTTCAGAGCGAGATGGCCGAGACGCTTGCCGATTGCCTTCTGCGGCGCACGTTGGTGGGACTCAACAGCAAGTGTGGTCTCGACGCGATTGAGGCAGCGGCGAGGATTGCGCGAGAGTATTTGGGATGGGACGAAGACCGCGCCGCGCGTGAGACGACCGCCTATCGAGAATATGTCGCGCGCTTTGATCCTTCGACGACTGAAAAAGTTGAGCCGGGGTCGGACGGTAAAACTTTATCGCGCAAACCGGCCCGGTGATTAATCGCGCAATGTAGCTTGATGATTACTTGCGCACCTGAAAAACGAGGAAGTAATCCATCCCGTCGGGCTTGACGAAATCGTAGGTCTCGACGAGCGTGAAGCCTGCGCGACGCGCTTCCTCGACGACGGTTTCGCGTTTGATGCCGTGATCCTCGCCGTTGCCGTCGCGGTCAATGACGCCTACCTTCGCGCCTTCGCGGAGCGACTGGCGAAGGCGCGTCAACACACGAATCGGCTGCGCGATCTCGTGATAGGTCTTCAAAATCAGCGCCGCGTCAACGCTCTTCGGCGGAAGTGCGGGATCGTCCTCCGTGCCGAGGACGGTATGGATGTTCGTCAGCTTCTCTTTGGCGGCGCGGTCTGCGATGTACTTGAGATAATCCTGATTGATCTCGACGGCATAGACGGTGCCGCTCGCGCCCGCACGCCGCGCGGCGCGCACGGTGAACCAGCCGGAACCGGCTCCGATGTCGGCGACGCTCGAACCTTCCTTGATGCCGAGAACATCCATCACACGCTCGACGCCCAGTTTACGGTCGCGATCCGGGTACTCGAAAATCGAGAGTTCGCCCTTGTACGGCTCGCTCGTCGCGCGATCAATCGCCTCGCCCGCCGACGGACTACTCGACGGCTGCGGCTGCGGCGACGTTGCGGGCGCGGGACTTTGACGGGCCGGACTTACTTGCTGGACGGCGACGGCTGAACAACCGGACAGCGATAACGCCAGAGCGACGAAGAGCAAGCTTCGCGGAATGCGTAATGAAAAAGATAAAGGCATGTTAATTCAGACAACTCTCGTTCAAACTAATCTCGATTCGGGATGCCTGTTGGATGAAGTGAAAGCCTTGCGCGTTCGCCGTTACTTCGGGCGCGGTGATAGCGCGGGACGTGAGTTGCCGGGATTGTCTTAAACGCGCCGCGCGATGATTTGAATGTAACGCGCGACGGCGGCGAAACAGGGCCGTGCGCCCAAGTTTAGTTCGAGGTTGAAGACGCGCGCGTAGTCTTGCTCGTTTTCCGTGAGCGACGGAGGGAGATAATCCGCGAACACGCGCACGCCTCTCGCGGCGACGACATCGAGCGAGGCCGCGCCGGTCAGCGCGCGCAGATGTTCGAGATCGAAGAGTTTCGCAGGGCCGCCGTAGAGTGATTCCCTGACCCACTCGGCGTCGAGCGCCGCGCGAGCCGCCTCGAAGTCGTGCGACTTGATCGCGTCGCGCAGCACTTCGCCCGCGCGGTTGCGCGCGAGGAGGGAAACGTATCCGCCCGGACGCACCGCTGCGCTCAGGGCACGC
>JBAVPI010000227.1:0-4977 GCA_049692915.1 Pyrinomonadaceae bacterium | reverse complement strand
TTCCGCCGGTGTGATGGTCTTGTATGCCACGCTGTTAACTTTTTACCGTTCCCGATTTTCACAGAAATTAACAGCGTCAACGACAGAAAGCAAACGAGAGTCGCGCGCACACAAGCAAATTCTTCGTCCACCGCTTAAGCCGCAATGCCCCCTACCAAAGCGCCCGCCGCGACACCGCGCAAACGACACGTCTGCGGGCGCACGCTCGCTGTCAGGGAGTAGAATTTCTTTCCCCATTCCACCCCGGACAATGACGAGAGAGACAGGTCTGACCTGATGTTTTTAAGTTTTGTCTTGTGTCTTAACGCGGCCTGCCGTTAAGTCGGGAGGCGATGACTTTGGCGGCGGTCGCGCCCGCGCCGATTGCGCCGCTGATAGTCGGGGCGAGCGGGTTCGACACGTCGCCGACTGCAAAGACGTTTTCCACGCTCGTCTCTCCCTCGCCGGATACCACGACGTAGCCGCGTTCGTCAGTGTGAATCTGCCCCTTGAACAACTCCGTGTTCGGCTCGACCCCGATGCGGATGAGCACGCCCCGCACGGCCATCATGAAAGGCTTGAGCGCACCCTCGCGCATTATCTCGACGGCACGCACGTGTTCGTCGCCGACGATGCGCCGGAGCGTCGCACTCGTGAAAATCGTGATGCAATGTTCGCCCTTGAGTCGTTCGACGAACCCGGCGCGCGCGCCCAGTTTCTTCCCACGGTGGACGAGCGTGACGGTCGGGCAGACCTCGGCGAGCAGCAGTGCGTTCTCCGCCGCGGCATCTCCGCCACCGACGACGCACACGTCCTCGCCCGCCAAAGAGTCGCGGTCGCGCGTCGCGGATTCGATGACGCCGCGATTCGCTAACTCCTCTTCGCCCTCGATGCCCAGACGCCTGCGGCGCACGCCCGTCGCGATGATGATGCCGATTGACCCCAACTCTTCGCCGCTCCGCAGGCGTATCCGCTTCGCGCGCAAATCAACGCTTTCGATTTCGGTTTGCGTCCACAGGTCAAACTCTTTCTCCGCGACCTGCTCCGCTATTCTGTCGCGCATCTCCCGCCCGTTCGACGCCTCCGTGCCGAGATGATTTTTGACGGGATTGTAAACGCGCAGCAGTTGCCCGCCCGTCTCTTCCGCCTGTTCGAGCACGAGCGCGTCCAGCCCCAACTCGTCGCACCACAGCGCGGCGGACAGTCCCGCCGGCCCGGCCCCGATGATAATCACGTCATACATAAAGTCGTCGTCAAACGATTCGCGCGGGACGGAAGCGTGATGAGTTTGACGGACGCGCGCGCGCTCGTCTCATTCATAATCTCGCTCCGGTGAAGCACGTCCTGCTCAACTCTGTCGCGCTAATACTTTAAGAGAGAGCGTGAGTGTAGCGCATCGAGGCGGCGCAAAGAAATTTGTCTCCACGCTTCCCGTCAGAAAGTTTGTCCGTGCGTGCCGCTCGCGCGTCTTAAACTTCGTCACACGGGCCGAAGGATGTCGAACCGAAATCGTCGGGTCTATTTATTGATTCCCTCGATGATCACGTGAGGGTTGAGGCGGGTGATGACCATCTCCTCGCGCACGTCGAAACGGCAGGAGAGCGCGGTCTTATCGTCGGACGCGTTCTCGCCCCCCTCGTGATACCAGAACTGGCAGTTCGTGCAGTCGCCGTTCCAGCAGAAGTCGCCGTAAGAGATCGTGTGCAGCGAGAGGAACTGGAAACAACGCAGCAGACGATTGTTCTCCGGCACCTCGACGCGCTGGCCGAGCACTTCGATGGCGATTAACTTCTCGTATGAATTGAACAGGTCGCTTTCACTCAACGCGTGAATTTCTCCGGCCCTGTGAATTTAGAAAAGCAACGGGGAGGAATCGAAGTATAACGGAAAGGCCGTGCGACTGACGAGCGGCGCTTGAGGCGACCGTTTCGGTCAAACTCTTGACGCCGGGATGTTCTGCGTGACGCTGCCGCCGACAATGCTCACTCTGCGAGGCGGCGTGCAGATTCACGTGACGAAAACGATCTGCGACTTTCGGGAGCATTGACGGGAAAGCCTGCGTCTGCTTCTCAACAAGCGCGCCGCTGCGCTACACTAGCGCGCAAAGTTACAGGTAACGGAACAGGGGAGGGAGACCGTCATGGGACTCGTGTTATACGTCAAGCCGGGCTGTCCTTATTGCCAGCAGGCGCGCGACCACTACACAACGCAGGGCATCGCTTGGACGGAGTACGACGCGCAGAACGACCGCGCGCGTCGCAAGGAAATGCTCGCTTACTCGGACGGTGATCCGACCGTGCCGTGCATCGTAGAGGACGGCGCATACGTCGGCTCCGGCTGGGGAACGCCGCCGCGCGGTTGAACGGTGCATGACTAAAGCGTCCGCCGTGCGCGGGCCACAAAGACATTTTGATTTTCGGGTTTTTGATTTGCGATTGAAGATTCCCGCCTGCGGGACTAGAATCCGTGTCGTCACTCTCTCGCAAACTTCGGGGCAGGCAGATAAACAATCGCGAATCTGAATTCCTCAATGATCGGCACGACTCTCTTAAATTACCGGATCACGGAGAAGCTCGGCGCGGGCGGGCAGGGCACCGTCTATAAAGCCACGGACGAACGCCTCGGTCGCACGGTCGTCATCAAAATCCTCTCGCCCGAATTGACCGCGCGCGAAGTCAATCTCAAACGCTTCGAGCGCGAGGCGCAACTCGCATCGTCGCTCGACCACCCGAACATCTGTACCATCTACGGCCTCCACGAAGTTGACGGCGTTCACTTCATCGCGATGCAATACATCGCCGGCAAAAACGTCCGCGAGGTCGTGGCGGGCCGCCCGCTCGCTTTGAACAGCGCGCTCTCCATCGCCTATCAGGTCGCCGACGCGCTGACCGCCGCGCACGCGCGCGGAGTCATTCATCGAGACATCAAGGCCGGTAACGTGATGGTCACCGAAGAGGGTCTGGCGAAGGTGCTCGACTTCGGCCTCGCCAAACTGCTCGACGACAACAGGGAAGAGCCGAGGGGCGACAACATTCACCTGACGGAGTTGGGCGTGCCCTACGGGACGGCCACCTACGCCGCGCCCGAACAGGCGACGGGCGGGCACGTAGATCATCGCGCCGACATCTTCTCGACCGGCGTGCTGCTCTACGAGATGCTCGCAGGCACGTGGCCCTTCCGTGGCACGACGAGCATCGAAGTGCGCTACGCCGTGCTCCACGATACGCCGCAGCCCATCAACGAGGCGCGCACGGACGCGCCGCCGCCGCGTTTGCAACAGATCATCAATCGCGCGCTTGAGAAAGACCCGAAGGCGCGCTATCAGAAAATGTCGGAGCTGCGCGACGACGTGCGCGCCGCGATGCGTGAGGTGGCGGCGACGAGCGGCGGCGAAGAAATCAACACGAGTCTTCCCGGCGAGTTGGTGCCGCTCGCCGCTCCGCGACACGCGAAGGGAAGTTCGCGCGGTTTCGGACGCACGTTCCGCCGCTGGTGGCGCGGCGTCAGCGGCTCAGAGGCGCAGCCGACTTCACTTCCCCCTTCGGCGCGTCGCACAACTCCCGCGCCCGCGCCCCGCGACGTTCACGAGACGCCGCACATCAGTTTCGTCGAGGGGCAGAAGTCCATCGCCATCCTCCCGTTCCGCAATCTATCGAACGACCCTGAAGTGAGCTTCTATGAATTCTCGCTCGCCGACGCCGTGATTACGGAACTGGCGCGCGTGCGCTCGCTCGTCGTGCGGCCCTCTTCGATGATCGTCAAATTTCAGGGGCAGCAGGTTGACCCGCGTGAGGTCGGGCGCGAACTCAAGGTCAACGCCGTGATGACGGCCGGTTTTCTACGCGCCGGAGATCATCTGCGCGTCAACGCCCAACTGATTGACGTGGGAAGCGGCGAGATGCTCTGGAGCGACCGCATTGACGCCGCCGCGCAGGACATCATCGCCCTGCAAGACACCATTGCGCAGCGCATCGCGAAGGGACTCAACGTTGAGCCTGCGTCGTCCACGCAGTCCGACCCTGCGGCGCGCGCCACGCACAACCCCGCGGCTTACGAGGAATACTTACGCGCGCGCGACTTCTTCGGCAAGTTCCTCTTTCGCACGCTCGCGCCCGAAGACTGCGACAACGCCATCCAGCATTTTCAGCGCGCCATCCAACTCGATCCGAACTTCGCGCTCGCGCACGGCGGCCTCGGCGCGTGCTTTGCCAACCGCGTCCTCAAAGGTTTGGGCGGGACGGAAGACTACGAGTTGGCGGAGAACGCCTTCAACCGCGCCCTCGAACTCGACCCCGACAACGTCGAAGCGAGCATGCTGATGGTCTTCATCTACCTCTCGCGCGGCGAGAAGCAGAAGGCGCATGCGGAGGTCGCGCGCCTCCAGCGCAAAGCCCCTAACGAGCCGTCCGTCTATTTCGTCAAGGGCGCGCTCCACCGTCTCGACGGCGAATACAACCGTGCGCTCCGCGCCTTTGACCGCCTCGCGCGGCTCGACCCCGCGGCGCGCGTCGTCGCCAGCTACAACCGCGCGCGCGTCATGATGTACCAGCACCGCTTCGACGATGCCCTGCTCGAACTCGATCAGGGAGCGAAAATCGAACCCGACCATCCCCTCATCAAGACTTTCCGCGCCGTCATCATCGGACGCGGCGGAGACCGTGAGACTGCCGCTAAAATGCTGCGCGAGGTGCTCGACGAGCATCCGGCGATGGACGGCATTCGCCCGCTCCTTGCGCAACAACTCATCAAGGGCGGCGACGCGGCAGCGGCGCGCTCGGAACTGACGGAGCGTGTGCGCGAGGCGGCAGCCGCCGATCACGACATCGCTTACTGGCTGGCGACAGCCTACGCGATGCTCGATGACCGTGACGACGCGTTCAAGTGGTTGGAGCGGGCGATTAATCTGGGGAACGAGAATCGGACGTGGTTCGAGTCAGACCCGAACTGGGAAGCGTTGCGAGATGATCCGCGCTTCCGCGAACTCATGCGCCGCATCGA
>JBAVPI010000226.1:0-7800 GCA_049692915.1 Pyrinomonadaceae bacterium | reverse complement strand
CTTGAAGACGCGGTTGAACTCCTCTTCGGCGGCGTCGGCATCGGCCACTGAATGAAAGTCGGCGATGATGCGCTTGGCGAGACCGACCTTGAAATCGCGCGGATTGTCTTCGCCGTACGAGGCGCGTTCGCGCATCCACTTGATGTCGCTGGCCGTCAGGTCGGTCAGGAGTTCATAGTAGCGCCACATCAGTTCATCCGAGACAGACATGATCTTGCCGAACATCTCCGGCGCGGGTTCGTCAATGCCGATGTAGTTGCCGAGCGACTTCGACATCTTGTGCACGCCGTCCGTGCCTTCAAGCAGCGGTGTGATGATGCAGACCTGCGGCTCCTGCCCGTACTCGCGTTGAAGGTTGCGGCCCATCAGCAGGTTGAATTTCTGATCCGTCCCGCCGAGTTCAACGTCCGCCTTGAGAGCGACGGAATCATAAGCTTGCACGAGCGGGTAGAGCAGTTCGTGGAGGGCGACAGGACGCTCTTCGGCGAGCCGCTTCTGGAAATCGTCGCGCTCTAAAATCTGTTTGACCGTGACGTGCGAGGCGAGGCGAATAAGGCCGTCGGGGCCGAGTTTATCCATCCACTCGGAGTTGAAACGTATCTCCGTCAGCGCGGGGTCGAGGAGTTTGAAAATTTGTTTCTTGTAAGTTTCGGCATTGGCGTTGATCTCTTCGCGCGTCAGTTGCGGGCGCGTCGCGCTCTTGCCCGACGGGTCGCCGATGAGTCCCGTGAAATCACCGATGAGGAAGATGACCGTGTGGCCGAGTTCCTGAAACGCGCGCAGGCGACGGACGACGACGGTATGGCCGAGGTGTATGTCGGGCGCGGTCGGGTCGGCTCCGAGTTTAACCCTGAGCGGCACGCCCGTCCGCTCAGACTTCTCCAACTTCGCGCGCAGATTGTCCTCGCGGATAATCTCGGTTGTGCCTTGACGTAAGAAGGCGAGTTGCTCGTCAATCGTCATACGGAAAATTATAAACAGGGACAGACAGGATGAACAGGATTGAAGACAGATGCGGAATGATGATTGATGAATGCAGAGTCAGTGTCTTTTGTTTACTCATCAATCATCGTCTCTTCTTTTATCCTGTTCATCCTGCCCATCCGTGTTAATTTTCTTTGCCGTGACGACGCGCCGCCCCTCGATTTCATAATGGCCGCGGACGACGAGTGCGACGGCCTCCGTGTAGGCCCTGTGTTCTTCGCGGAGGATGCGCGCGGCGAGCGTGTCGGCGGTGTCGTCTTCGTGAAGGGCGACGACGCGCTGCGTGACGATGGGGCCGCCGTCTAAAGTTTCGTCAACGAAGTGGACGGTGCAGCCGGAGACTTTGACGCCGTGCTCTATCGCTTGCCGCTGTGCGTCGAGGCCGGGAAAGGCCGGCAGCAGTGACGGGTGGATGTTCAGGATGCGACCGCGAAATGCTTCGACGAAGACGGGCGAGAGCAGACGCATGAAACCGGCGAGGCAGACGAGTTCGACTTCGCGCTCTTGAAGCGCGGCGATGATTTCTCGTTCATGCTCCTCGCGCGTGCGTCCACGCCGTTCGATGGCGAGGGCTTCGATGCCTCTCTCCGTCGCGTGCCGGAGTCCGGCCGAATCCGCGTGGTCGCTCAAGACGACGGCGACGCTCGCGCCGGGGATGCGTCCCTCGCGTGCCGCGTCGGCAAGCGCCGACATGTTCGAGCCGCGACCGGAAATGAGAATGCCAAGTTTCAAGATTCAGTTATGGAAGCGTCCAACGGGATTTTATACGAGCGTGACGTTGCGTTCTCCCTCAAGCACGCGCCCGATCTCGTAGCACTTTTCGTCGAGCGCGGCGAGATGAGTTGTGATCGTCTTCGCGTCCGACGGCGCGCAGACGATGACCATGCCGACGCCCATGTTGAAGGTACGGTGCATCTCCGTCTCCGCGACGTTGCCGAGTTCACGCATGACCTCGAAGACGGGCAAGACCGGCCACGAGCCGCGCCGGATTTCGACCGCCGTGCCTGCGGGCAGGATGCGCGGGATATTCTCTAAAAGTCCGCCGCCCGTGATGTGCGCGAGACCTTTAATCGCGCCGGTGTCGAGCAAGCCCGTCAGGGCGGGCAGGTAACTGAGGTGCGGTTGCAGGAGCGCGTCACCGACCGTCATGCCGAGCGCGTCCAAGTGCGTGTCGGGCGCATGTCCTGCGACCTCGAAGAAGAGTTTGCGCGCGAGCGAATAACCGTTGGTGTGAAGGCCCGCGGAGGGAAGCGCGAGCAGGGCGTCGCCCGGCGCAATCGTGTGGCCGTCAATCACCTTCGCGCGATCTACGACGCCGACGATGAAGCCCGCCACGTCATACTCGCCCCCGGCGTACATGCCGGGCATCTCTGCGGTCTCGCCGCCCAGCAGGACGCAGGAATTTTCGCGACAACCGCGCGCGACGCCTTCGACGATTGAGACGATGGTATCCGGCGCGAGCACGCCCGCCGCCACATAGTCGAGAAAGAAAAGCGGGCGCGCGCCCTGCACGAGAATGTCGTTCGTGCAGTGGTTGACGAGGTCGCGGCCCACCGTGTCGTGGCGGTTCGTCATGAAAGCGATTTTGAGTTTCGTCCCGACGCCATCCGCCGAAGCGACGAGGACGGGCGCGCTCATTGCCGGAAACGCGCCGTCGAACATCCCACCAAAACTGCCGATCTCGGAGAGCGTCCGCGCATTAAAAGTCCCGCGCGCCATGCCCTTGATGCGCTCGACCGCCGCGTTCGCCGCGTCAATCGAGACGCCCGCGTCGGAGTAGGTGATTGATTTGGTCATCGCTTCAAAATTCAGGAGCCTTTGTCAGTGCCGACAGTCTGCGACCGTTAAGTTGAAACCAAATTTTTATGCGGCAGTCGAACGCTTTTCCAGCCAACGCTTAAACGAACTCTGACTCTCGCCCGAAGGTTTCCCCGCGAGCAGATTTTCGACGCTGATGTCTTCGTCAAGGTCGGGCCAGTGAATCCCTTCCTTATCGCCGATCAAGCGCCAGTTATTGCGTTCCTCCGGCGTGCCGTGCATGAGTCGCGGATACCATGCGAGAGGAACTGAAATGGTGCGCCCGTCGCTCAGGTCAACGGTGAGAGAGTCGCTGGTGACGGAGACGTTTTGCGCTCTGGCCTCAATTATTAAAGTACTCATCCCAACTCCTCTGCAAATCTTCTCGACGTTCCCCCACCAGTTTCTGGATACGGTTAATTTCAGTTCTGCTGAATCCCCCGCTGCTTTGCAATCTCACAGGGTCGAGCCAAAACTTAGCCTTGTCAACATCGCGCTCGACGTGGATGTGCGGCGGCTCGTCACGATCACCCGCGTAAAAGAAAAACCTGTACGGCCCAATTCTCAGTACGGTCGGCATGATGCTGTGCGTTCTATTATCAAAATCGAAAATCAATCGCGCTCTTTTCAACCACTGCGTTAATCGAGACGCCCGCGTCGGAGTAGGTGATTGATCCGGTCATTTGCCGCTCGCCCCTTTCGCCTTCGTTTTTTCCGGCGTCGGTTTGGGGACGGGCGGGAGGTCGCCGAAGTCTATGAAGCCGCGGCGGGCGGAGTCGTCCCGTAGGGGTTGGCGGCCCGTCCACACGTCTTCGTTCGCTTTCGGTTCGCGCGCGGTCGCGATTTTGAAGTCGCCCTCTTTGCCCTTCGTGGTGATGGTGATTTCGCCCTGAAAGTCGGTGCGATAGAGACGGACGTTGGCGGCCTTGAGGCGGTTCAAGGCGTCCTGACCGGGCTGGCCGTAGCGGTTGTCGAGGCCGACCGAGATGATCGCCGCTTTGTACGCGCCGCGCTTGAGCAGGTCGTCGGAGGTCGCGTATTTCGAGCCGTGATGCGCCACCTTGAGCACGTCCGCCGTCAGGGACACTCCGTCGCGAATCAGGCGACTCTCCGTGATCGTCTCCGCATCGCCCGCCAGCAGCATCGTGAAGCCGCCATAGACTAAACGCATGACGACGGAGTTGGCGTTCGGTTCATTGCCGCCCGCGCGCAGCACTTCGTCTTTGACGATGGGAGGTTGGACGGGCGCGAGCACGCGGAGGGAAGCACCGCCGCCGAGTTCGATGATCTGCCCCGGCTCGACCGTCTCCTGTCTCAGCCCTTTGTCGGCGAGCGCCTTGAGATAGGTCGCGTACTCTTTCGTCGGCTTCGGCGAGTCGGGCGGGTTCGAGAAACCGTTCGAGAGCACCGCGCCGACGGGCACAGTCTTGAAGACTTCATCAGCCGCGCCGATGTGGTCTGCGTGCGCGTGTGTGGCGACGAAATAGTCGAGGTGATCCACGTTGTTGCGTTTCAACGCGTCGAGAATCTTCTTGCCCGTGCCCGGCATCCCGGCGTCAACGAGCACGGTCTTGCCGCCCGGCGCGACGATGAGAATCGAATCGCCGTGTCCAACGTCAATGACGACGACGCGCAACTCTTCGCCCGACGCGGGCGGCGGTTGCTCCGCGCGGCGCTTCTCCCACCACGGCTTGAAGAAGTAAAAACCGACTGCCGCCGCGACCGCCAGAAGAATCGCGAGCGCCGTCACCGTGCACCCGCACCCGCGTCTATTTTGCGCCACTTAAACTAAACCCCCACGCGCACGAGTTTGTTCATTCCCCGTAAGAATGTTGATTCATCAACTCGGCAAACTTCGACCACGAAATTCTCTTCTCGCGTTGTCGCTTGCCGCCGCGCCACGTCAGCGAACCGCGACCGATGACGATGGTTCCGATCCGCTCTTCGTCCGCGTAAATCTCAAAATCCATCGAGCTGCCGGCCTTCGTTAAATCCAGTATCTGCACGTGAGCGTTGACCGTGTGCTTCTTGTTAACCTTCTTTTGTGCCATGTCGCTCCCTTCCGCGCTGTCAGCGCCGATGTGGAATTTGGACTTCCTTAATCCGACGGAACAGGCTCGTGCTCGCGTGCGAACATCGTCTCTGCTTCGTCGCTGAGGCGCGTCGGGTAGCGGCCCGTCCAGCAGGCGACGCAGGAGGCTTCGGCGGGGATGCCGCAGGCTTCGAGCATGCCTTCGAGCGAGAGATAGCCGAGCGAGTCGGCTTCGATGAATTCGCAAATCTCCGCGACCGACATCTGCGCGCCGATGAGGTCGGACTTGTTCGGCGTGTCCACGCCGTAATAGCACGGACTCAAAGTCGGCGGGCAACTGATCCGCATGTGGACTTCCGCCGCGCCCGCCTCGCGCACCATGCGGACGATTTTTTTGGAGGTCGTGCCGCGCACGATGGAGTCGTCAATTAAGACAACGCGCTTGCCGTTCATCAAATCGCGCACGGGGTTCAACTTCACGCGCACGCCGAACGAGCGGATGGACTGTTTAGGCTCGATGAACGTGCGCCCGACGTAATGATTGCGCACCAACCCCTGACGATAACTGATGCCGCTCTCCGCCGCATAGCCGATTGAGGCGGCGACGCCGGAGTCGGGCACGGGCACGACGAGGTCTGCTTCAGCCGGTTGCTCGACGGCCAGACGCCTGCCCATCTTGTGCCGCGAACGATTGACCGAGCGACCGTAGATGAGCGAGTCGGGACGCGCAAAGTAAACGTGCTCGAAGATGCAGTGCGAGTGCGGGCGGAGGGGAAGCGGGTGCGACGAACGGAGGCCGTCGCGCGTAATCACGACCATCTCGCCGGGTTCGATGTCGCGTTCATACACGGCGTCAATGAGGTCGAAGGCGCACGTCTCGGATGCGACGACCCACGCTTCGCCGAGGCGACCCAGAGCGAGCGGGCGAAAGCCGCGCGGGTCGCGGATGGCGATTAAAGCGTCGGGCGTCAGGAAAAGCATCGAGAACGCGCCCTCCGTTTCGCACAGAACTTCGGGAATGGCCTCTTCGATGGTCGCGGCGCGCGAGCGTGCGATGCCGTGCAGGACGACTTCCGTATCCGAGGTCGAAGAGAAGATCGCGCCCGCCGCTTCCAACTCGCGACGCACTTCCGTGGCGAACGGCAGATTACCGTTGTGGCAGATGGCGATCTGCCCAAGGCGGCCCGCGACGAGAAAGGGCTGCGCCTCGCGCACCGAGACTTCGCCGGCGGTCGAGTAGCGCGTGTGGCCGATGGCGCTCGCGCCGGGCAGCCGGTTGAGACGTTCCTCCGTGAAGACTTCGGAGACGAGTCCCATCGCACGCTCCGAGCGCAGTTGCGCGCCGTCGGACGAGACGATGCCGCACGACTCCTGCCCGCGATGCTGTAGCTGGTAGAGGCCGAGGTAGGCGAGACGCGCCGCCTCCGCGTGGCCGTAGATGCCGAACACGCCGCACTCGTCGCGAAAGCCGTCTGTCAGTGAATCGTCCAAGATTGTTTGACCTTGTGAATCCGTCACGGGCGCGAACCGCAATGATGACTTGAACTGGAAGGCGCATTGTAGCATCCACGCTTCTTTATCAAGAATGTGGACGGGGAAATTAACAGGCGTGAAGACGATAGACAGCACGTAGGAGACGCTGAAACGATAAAGAATGAACCGCGAAGCTTCCGGCTTTCACCCGACGTTGAGCCTTTGCGTCCTTCCGCGTTTCTTCTTTTTCATCTTCTTTATCTTCTTCATCCTGTTCATCCTGTCTATCCCCGTTAAATTATTCGCGATGAAATGTTGAAGGATTGTCCCCCTCAGTCAAACCACAGCCGCCGTGTTATGATGCCTCAAAAATCTTGGCAGGAAGGATTCTGATTATGCCGGCGATGAAGGTTAAGGTTTACGGGGCGGATTGGTGCGGCGACACGAAACGCGCACTGAAGTTTCTGGACGGACTCGGCGTGGCTTACGACTACATCAACGTCGAGCAGGACGCGGAGGCTTCGCGTTGGGTCAAGGAACACAATGACGGCAAAGAGTTGAAGCCGACGATTGACGTGGCCGGACAGATTCTCTCCGTCCCGGACGAGCACGAATTGACGCAGGCGCTGCGCGAGAAAGAGTTGATGGCCTGAATCGTTGGTGGCCTGACGGACATCCGACACGCACGCCGCGACTCTCCCTGTTCCGAAGTTGAGTAAGGAGTGCAGAGATGAAAAAAATCGTTCAGCTGGCGGCGCTCGTCACGTTTGCGCTGGCGTGCGCAGTCGTCCTCGCGGCGTCGGCGCGCGGCGGCTTGAGTGGAGCGAAGCAGACGGCAAGGTCGGCTTCGCCCGCCGTGCTCTACTCAAAAAACTGCGCAACGTGTCACGGCAAGGACGGGCGCTCGAAGACCATCAAAGGCAAGCTTAAACACGCGACCGATTTGACGGACGCGGAGTGGCAGGCTCACACGAGCGACGAACATATTTTCAACGTCATCTCGAACGGTCACGAGAAGATGCCTGCCTTCAAAAGAAGGCTGAGCGCCGAACAGATGGAGACGCTCGTCGGCTACGTGCGCGCCCTGAAGAAGTGATGCGCGCTATCTTTCTACGTCGCCGTCTTTCGCCTCCGCGAATTCTGACGTTTGAGAGTGGATAACGAATCGGGTTTGATGCGACACCTCGCGATTATCCTGTTACGCGTGGCGCTGTTGGTGGCGCTCTTTGCTTCCGTGTGGGGCATTTACAGGCGCTTGCCGCAGGACGACGGGCCGTCCCACGACGCTTCATCACAAGTCGAAGCCACGGCGTTGCGCATCGTGCTCAGAGGCGCGTCGGCGTCGCGCCTTCCCGTCCAACTCTACCCGATCAACGTGACGGCGGCGCGGCGCGAGTTCGACTCCGAACGAAGACCCGGCGTGCGCTTTGACGATTTCGTAATGCGGCGCATGGGAGGCCGCCAGCCGCTCGCGGGCGAACTCGACGAGCGCGGCGAAACGGTCGTCTCCGTCC
>JBAVPI010000225.1:0-3552 GCA_049692915.1 Pyrinomonadaceae bacterium | reverse complement strand
ACCCGCCCGCGTGCGCCCGCGTGGCGGCGGAGGCGCGCGCGGCGGGCACGATTGTTTCCGCCGACATAGACAACATCTACGAAGAGTTGCACCCGTTGCTGCCGCTGATAGACATACTTATCTCGTCGAAAGAGTTTCCGCGCCGTCTGACGGGCATCGCCGATGAGCGCGCGTCGCTTAGGGAAGTCAAAGCGCGAACGGGCTGCGCGCTCGTCGGCATGACGAGGGGCGAGCGCGGCGCGCTGCTTTATCACGACGGCAACTTTCTCGAAGCGCCCGCCTTCGCCGTCCCCGGCGGCTGTCGCGACACGACGGGCGCGGGCGATGCCTTCCACGCGGGATTCCTCTACGGGCTGTTGCAGGGCGAAGAAATCGAGGCATCCTTAACGCTCGGCTGCGCCGTCGCCGCGCTCAAATGTCGCGACCTCGGCGCGCGCGCGGCGCTGCCCGTCGCGCAGGAGTTGAGCGCCTTTCTTTCAATGGAGGGCGAGACTTCCTAAGAAGTTAGGAGCACCGCTTGTCCCTCGCGCGTGGGTTCGTTTTCCCTCAAGGTTGAACTTAAAGCGGGGCGGGCCGCCGACAATTCCGTCCCGTTGTTTTCATCGTCTCAAGGAAAGGGTCGTAGATCATGCGCATTCTCCTTTGTCTCTTCGTGTTGTTGCTGCCCCCGCACGCCGCGCGCAGGCAGGACGGACGCCGTTTCCTCGATGTCAAATTGATTCCGTCTGCGGGCAAGACGCTCAAGGACTTCGTGCCGCGCGGGTGGGTGATTGAGGAACAGGCGAACGGCGATTTGAACGGCGACGGCGCGGCGGATGCGGCCTTGCGCTTAATCGAAGACTTGCCGCAGGCGGCGGCGGACGGCGCTTGGAACGAACGTTTTCGCGCGCTCGTCGTGTTGCTCAAAAAGCCGGACGGGACTTTCGAGCGAGCGGGAGTAGCCACACGCCTGCTCTACTGCTCGACCTGCGCGGGGATGTTGAGCGACCCGGACGGCGGCAACCTCTCTGTGGCAATCAAGAACGGCATCCTCAATGTCTATCAACTAAGCGGCGCGCGCGAGGCGACCGACCTCACGCAACGTTTTCGCTACGACACGCGGCTCAAACGCTTCGTCCTGATCGGCGAAGACAGGGAAGTTTACGACAGGCCGGACGGCGACGGCACGACTGTGAGCACGAACTATCTGACGGGCGTGAGAAAATCGAAAACGACCAAGCTGTTCAAAGAGGGACAAGAGCCGCGCGTCGTCTCGAACAAAACGGCGCGGATTCCCGTCAGCCGCCGCTTCATCGAAGACATTGATTACGAGCACTAGCCCCACGCGCCCGCCGCCGCGCAACGCCCCGGCACGCCGCTTTTGCTTCCCTTGTTTTCCCGACTGAGGTAAAACGTCTGCCGACATCGAACGTGAACGCATCGGCCACCCTTCGGAAATGATGAGATGCACGGCCTCCGAGGTCGAGGCGGTCGAAGCGTTAACCGGCTGACATATTCATGGCTTCAAAAACCTCTCGACTTCAGGAGATAGAGACATGACGACATCGAGGCTCGGCACATACTCGCTCTTTCCGGCTGTCATCCTCTGGGGGACATTGCTGGGCGGGATTATGTATTCGCATCTTGTTTACTTTCCCCCATACCTGTCCGCCCTGCCTGATTCGGCGGTCGTGGTCAACGGCACTTACGGTCTGAGCGAGGGCATCTTCTGGATGATGATTCACCCGCTGCTTATCCTCTCGCTCGTCATCGCTCTCGCGTCGAACTGGAAATCAGAGTCGCGGCGCAAGCTCATCCTGATAAGTCTCGCGGTCTATATCCCTGTGCTCGTCATCTCATGGATATATTTTATTCCCGAATTAGGAGCCTTCAAACACAGCCCGGAATCAAGCGTATCGCCCGCGGAATGGTTAGAGCGCGGGCAGCGTTGGCAGCGATTGAGTTGGATTCGAGGCGCGGTCATGTACGCCGGAATATTGCCTCTACTGCTCGCGCTGACGAAGCCGGTGGGCGTTCCGAAAGAATCCGTAGCGCCCGCAGCCGCCTGACAATTCGTTCGACCCGATGGCCTTACAGCCCTGCCTTCATCAAGCTTTGCCGGTTCAATCCGGCCTGTTGCCGTCTCGTCGGGCGGCGGATTGATTCGTGCGGCGGATTGCGATGAGAAAGGTCTAGCCGAATGAATAAGCATCTCGTCTTTGTTTACGGTACGTTGAGGCGCGGCAGTGCGCGCGATATGTCTCACAGGTTTCCCGGCTCAAAATTTATCGGCGATGCGAAAGTCATGGGCAGCCTCTATGATCTGGGCGACTATCCCGGCCTGCTGCTCGACGAATCGAACTCGACGGTGATCGGCGAAGCTTATGAAGTTGACGAAGAGATTCTGAACGCGATGGATGAATTTGAAGCCTCAAGCAACTACCGGCGAAAGCGTGTTGAAATCTCACTCGGTAGTGATAGCAGAATGTGTTGGGTTTATGAGCCTGACCCTGAATTTCATTCTCCACGGACATTAATTGCATCGGGTGATTGGATTGAATATGCAGGTTTGCGCGGCGGCCGCTAGAGATGTGTGAGGCGGAGGACGGGTTGATGACCAAAGGACGGCTCGAAGCATTCAGCGACGGCGTGATCGCGATTCTGATTACGATTATGGTGCTGGAATTGCGGATTCCGCACGGCGCGGATGTGGATGCCCTGCGCCCGCTCCTGCCTGTGTTTCTGACATACCTGCTGAGCTTCATCTTCCTCGGCATCTACTGGAACAATCACCACCACATGCTCTACGCCACAAAAACGATTAACGGCAAAATCCTGTGGGCGAATTTGCATCTCCTGTTCTGGCTCTCGCTCGTGCCGTTCGTCACGGGATGGATGGGCGAAAATCATTTCGCGCCGCTGCCGACCGCCATCTACGGCGTGGTGCTGCTCTTGGCGGCGGTCGCCTACACGATTCTGCAAACGCTGATTCTCGCGGAGTCCGCAAACAACGACAAACTACAGGCGGCGGTCGGGCACGACCTGAAGGGAAAAATCTCGCTCGTCCTCTACGCCGTAGCGATCCCTCTGGCCTTCGTCCACCAGTGGCTCTCCGACGCGCTCTACGTCACAGTGGCGCTCATCTGGCTCATTCCAGACCGGCGAATCGAGTCGAAGGTCAACGGCTAGGCCGTCTGCTCATAAGTCTTCCACAATAATTCGGAGCGCGATGAGGTGGGAACACGTCTTTGAATGTATCGCCGAATGCTGTAAAACTCTGCCGACGCGGGGCGTGACGGCAATATCTCAATCACGCAACCGACCACGCTTACCCAACGCGTGAAGTCGCTGACAATAATCAATTCTTAAAGGAGCGGGCGGATGCGTAAGGTGATATTCGGCGGCGCGAACAGTCTCGATAATTACATCGCGCGAGCGGACGATGCGGTTGACTGGCTGATGTGGACGGACGAGACGGCCAAAGTCACCGCGGCGTTCTGGAAGACCGTTGACACCGTGCTGATGGGACGCAAAACTTACGAGGTCGGGTGCCGCATGAGCAAGGGCCGGAGT
>JBAVPI010000224.1:0-8665 GCA_049692915.1 Pyrinomonadaceae bacterium | reverse complement strand
CGCTGTCCTCGTCAATCACGTCGGGCCATAACTCCGCGTTACGCTCAAGCTCCTCTTGCAGTAACGTCTTCGCGCCGCGCAACTCTTCGAGCAATTCGAGATTCACGCGCTCCAACTCTGAGATGCGCCGTCGCTGCTGGCGTGCGCGCGCTTCGAGAAACATCAAGTAGTAATACTGCACGCCCGTAACGCAGGCTAAACCCAGTGCCAGAATCAGTGCGATATAAAACTCCACGGCTCTCTCGGCCCCCTGTGATGATCTGCCGGCGCAGACATTATACGCCGGTGTGTGCGTTCTCGATGACGATTCCGACACGCAAAAATTATCTTTCCCGTATCCGTCGCCGCGCCCCCTTAGCGCGAGCCATTCTCCGAGGCCCACAGGGACGCTTAAGCGCGCGCGGCCCGCACTTCGCTCAGGTAGTAATGCCAGAGCACGCGCGCCGCCACCGCCCGCCACGGTCGCCAACGCGCCCCGTATGTTTCCAACTCTTCCGGCGTCGGTCTGTATTCCAGTCTGTTGATTCTTTGTATGGCGACGGACAGCGCGAGGTCGCCGCTCGGCCACACGTCGGGGCGGCGCAGTGCCATCAAAAGGTAGATGTCTGCCGTCCAGCGTCCGACTCCTTTGACCTGCATCAACTCTATCCTGACGGTCTCGTCGTCGCTCGACGCGAGGGCCGCGACATCCAACTCTCCGCGCAGGATGGACGCCGCGAGATGTCGGCAGTAGGCGGTCTTCTGACGGCTGAAGCCCGCGGCTCTTAATGCGTCGTCGCCCAGACGCGAGAAGCTTTCCGGCGTCAGCGGCGACGCGATGGCCAGCAGACGCTCGAAGGCGGCCCGCGCAGACGCGAGCGATACCTGTTGTTCGAGAATGATGTGGACGAGCGTGCCGAATCCCTGCTCGCGTGCCCACATCGGCGGCAGCCCGAACGACGCGACGATGCGCGCCAAATCCGGGTCTCGCCCTGTCAGGTATCGCACCGCACTCGCCAGCGTCGTCTCGCTCAAAGACCTGTAATGCATCTTGAAAATTGCTGTCCTTCAGAGGTTGCGCCGACCGCACGCATCGTTTCCGGTATTTATGAAAACACCCTTTGCCGATGAAAAAAGCACTGGCCGTTGAACCTCGCGGGCGAAAGAGTCTTCGCGTACAGAGCGTTGTTGCGTCAAAGAATTTTGGTGACGGTCTTTTTCGCGACGACCGTTCGGCTACTCGCTCAAGTTCAATAACCAGACATCCGCCTCAACTTGCAGGAAGCGGAAGAAGATCGTCCGGTTGTCCGTTGAAATCGCCGGATGCTGAATCGCGTACGAGGAAGGCGAGAAGATCGGCTGCGCTTTATTGCGCCCGGTGTCGCCCAAATAGATCGTGCTCTTCTCGATAAAGATGAATCTGCGTCTGTCCTTCAGCCAACTCGGATAGCCGCCGAAATCCGTGAGCTTTTGATAGCGATTGGACGGGAAGGAGTATGCTCCGATGCCTGCTTCATTCCTCTCGTCATTTCGCTCCTCGTTGATGAAAGTGCCGATGAGTTGATCGCCGTCGGACGACCAGTCGCTTGGGCTGAAATAGCCTCTGTAATTCGGGATGGGCGGGAGTTGTTCAGGGCTTTGCTCCTGCCACCCCTTCGTTAAATTCAGCACGAAAGCGGTCGCGCCCTTGTCCGCGAGTTGCAGGTATGCGAGGCGTTTCCCGTCGGGAGACAGGACGGGCGCACTCGCGCCGTGCTCCGCCGCGAACGTCAGTTGCCGCAACCCCGTGCCGTCGGCGTTGATCGCCCAGATTTGATTCAAGCCGCTCCGGTCGGAGATAAAAGCGATGCGTTGCCCGTCGGGAAACCAACGCGGGCGACGGTCTTGAAATTTGTCATCCGTCAGAGCGCGCCAGTTCGAGCCGTCTTTATCGAAGATGGCGATGTCTTCCTGCGCCGCATGAGGCCAGCGCACGACGTAGCGCGCGCCGTCGGGCGAAAGCTGCGGCGTGCTGGCCCCCGTATAGCCTCGCGTCACCCACAAGGGTTCGCCCGTCACTCTTCCCGACGCGGCGTCGAATGCGATGGACTGTAAATTTGAACTGCTTTCATAGCGCACGTAAACCATTGACTTTCCGTCGCGCGAAAAACTGATGTTGAGAGCGTATCTCGACGGCGTCGGAACCGCTTCGGGCGACCCCAATGCTTTCCCCGTCACTTCATCAACGGCGATGCGCCAGAAGTTCATGTTGCCGCCACGGTCGCTGGCAAAGTAGATGAACTTTCCGTCGGGCGACCAGACGGGATTCCAGTCAGCCGAATTTTCCGTCGTAATTCTGACGGGTTCGCCGCCGCCCGCCGCGATGGTGGCGATGTCGCCGCGCCCCTCGGCAGACCAGTACCAGTAAGCGATGCGCCCGCCGCCCGGCGACCAACTCGGCTGCGCCGCGTCTCCTTCCGTCAACAGACGTTTGTCGCCCGTGGCGACGTTGATAATCCACAACGCGCTCGGAGTAGAACTTTTGTTCGTGTTAACGCCGATCCACTCCGCACCGGCGACGATCTCTTTTCCATCGGGCGACCAAGAAGGATGATAGCCGACCTCTGAGATGCGGTGCGGGTTTTCGCCCGTCGCTTCCATGAGATAAAGCCCCGCCGGTTCGCGTGCGGAATGAAAAGCGATGAGATTCCCGTCCGGCGAAAAGGCGGGCGTCGTCTCGTCGCGGGTGGAATCTCTGGTGAGGTTGGTCGGGTTCTTGCCCCCGACGCGCTGCCAGTAAATGTCGGCGTTGCCGGACTCGTTGCTGACATAGACGAAAGATTTGCCGTCCGGCGCAAGACTGCAAAAGAGTTCCGATCCCTCCTTGATTGTGAGTTGCACGTTTCTGGCGCGCGACCAGTCCGGGCCGACGTGCGCTTTCTTCGTGAACCAACCCATCGCCAGAAACCACGCGGCCAGCAGCGATACGACTAAGACCGCAGCGCCCCACGCTAAGACGCGGCGTGGCCGGAATCTCGCCGGTTCATCAACTGCCGGTAACTTCCGTCTCGCCACTCGTCCGCTGTGGCCCGACAGCGAAGGCGAAGAGTCAATCTCACGTTTCAGGCGTTTGAGGTCGGCGCGAAAATCCGAAGCCGTTTGATAGCGCAGGTCGCGGTCTTTCTCAAGAGCTTTGCCGAGGATGTGTTCGAGTTCAGTGGGCAAGGGGGGATTGGAATCAGTCGCGTTCAACGGCTCTTCCGAAAGAATCGCGCGCAGAGTCTCGTGCCGGTTCGCGCCCTTGACCGGCGAGCAACCCAAGACCATCTCATAAAGCACAATGCCGAGACTCCATACGTCGGCTCGCCCGTCCAACGCTTCGCCCGTCACCTGTTCCGGCGACATGTAGGCGAGCGTTCCCATGAGCAGGCCCGACCCGGTTTGCAGGGAGAGATTCGCGTTATCTTCCGCGTCCAGTGTGTTGAGTTTCGCCAGCCCGAAGTCCAAGACCTTCACGTAGCCGTCGGGACGCACCATGATGTTTTCGGGTTTGATGTCACGATGAAGAACGCCCGCTTGATGCGCCGCGCTCAATGCTTCCGCCACCTGCGTGGCGATGGCGAGGGCGTCTTTAATCTTCAAGCCGTCGTCAATCAAAGCGCGCACGGTCTTTCCCGTGACAAATTCCATGGCGATGAAATGCGCTTCGTCCGCAATTCCGATGTCGTGAATCGTAATCAGGTTCGGATGATTGAGCGCGGAAACGGCGCGCGACTCGCGCTCGAAGCGTTTGACGCGCTCCGGGTCGGAGACGAATAGCGGCGGCAAAATTTTCAAAGCTATCTTGCGATTGAGCCGTACGTCGTGGGCCAGATAGACTTCTCCCATCCCGCCCGCGCCGATGAAGCCTTCGATTTTGTATGGCCCGATTTCGCGTCCGATGAGGGGGGGATGTTTGATTGAAGATTGTTCTCTGGCGGCCATCTTGGCGGCGATGTCGAGCGCGGGCGACTCCATAAAGTCGCCGACCCTCTGCTGTGCGTCCAGCAGGCTCAAAAGCTCTTGCCGCAAATCTTCGTCGCCCGCGCAGGCGTCTTCGATAAACTTTGCGCGCTCCGCGTCGGGCAGTTCGATGACGGCGTCGTAGAGTTCTTCAACTTGTCGCCAACGATCAGCCTTCATCGCCCGCCTTCAGACTTAGTTCGCGAAAAAGCCAGACCTTCGCTTTGTTCCATTCGCGCACGATGGTGATCTTCGACAGCCTCATGACTTCGGCGGTCTCCTCGAAGCTCAAGCCCCCGAAGAAACGCAACTCGACGATGCGTGCCTTGCGCTCGTCAATCTCCGCCAGCGCTTTGAGAGCCTCGTCAAGCGCGACCAAATCAGCGTCGCGCTGTGCGGGAACGATGAAGGCTTCGTCTATGGAAACGTGTCTGATTTCGACGTTCTTCAGATGCGGTCGGCGGCGCGCGAAGTCAACCAGAATCCTCCGCATCAACTGCGCGGAGACGCCGAAAAAATGCGCACGATTTTGCCAGCGGACGTTCTTCCAATCAATCAATCGCAGATACGCTTCGTTGACGAGCGCCGTCGGTTGCAGTGTGTGGCCCGGTCGTTCCCTGCTGATGTAGCGTCTGGCGATGCGATGAAGTTCAGCGTGAACGATAGGCGTGAGGCGTTCGAGGGCTTCCCGGTCGCCCGCGCTCCAAGCCTGTAATAGCTCCGTTACTTCATGCGTCAACGGTGTAGCCATCGCCCCTTCGACCCACCAAATATGGCGGCCAATGTATCACATCGAAACTGAAGTAATGACCAAAAGCGGGAGTGATAAACAGGCGTGCCCGCTTGAGGTCGCGCCTGTGATCTTTAAGAAGAACATCATGAATGATGTTCGGCGCAACTCTGCTTTAGCTCTTGTCAGGTGGTTTTCGGTTTTCTCGATCTTCTCAGTTCTTTCGAGCGGATTGAATCAGCCCCTTGCAAGCTGTGATCGGCAAATAAGACATAAGGAATAGCCTCAAAAATTTCGCCGATGTAGTTATGAAACATCTTAAGTGAAGGGGCTGTGTGATTAAGCGGTAAGACTCCGAATTCTAAATAGTGCAGCGTCTTTCTCAATAGTTGAACCGGCGAAAGAACGCTGTACAGATGTCCGAATTGTCCGTCCTTAAAGTGGCCGGCAGCTACAAAACACTCATCAGCGGAATTATAAACACCCTCTTCGCCTTTATATTTCTTATTAAGATCATCGCCACGGATTACATGCGGAGGTACGCCTTGCTGAATTAAAAAATCCCCTCCGGCTTTACTCAACGACAACGTGTCTAACTTTCCCTCGAACATATGAACGCTTCCCGGAACGTATATCTCCACGGTGTTTCCAGCTTCTATTTCCTGTGTGTATAGCTTTACGGCTAAAAGTAGGCGTTTACTGAATTCCTCGTTGGGGTATTTTCCGTCAATCAAGGGATGTTGTGCCGCGACTTCGATCAGTATCGAAGAGATAGATTGACGCGATTCCATAAAGGCTATGGCTGCCGCGTATTTTCCATCCCAGTAAACCCGGTCTTGTTCCGACCCGATTTCCCACCATCTTCGAGAAGAAGTGGTTTCCTGAGTTTGCTTTTCAGAGTCTCTGGACATCATTTCTCGACTCGATGATTTCCCATGTGCGATCAAAATGGCGAATACAATCGCTCAAAAAACATTCGCTCCCGGTTTGATGAAGCTCTAAAGAAAGTGTTTCTGACGCTTTAAAAGGCGGCAACGTAATTGTGAGCCATCCCCAACTGTCATCGCATAGTATTATTGTTGATCTTAGATGTGTTGTGTAATAGCCGATTGAGATAGTTCCCATTCGGGAGTGTGACGGATTTTTACTTCTTTTTGCCTCCGTGAAGTAGTCCAAAACTCTCGGCCGGACTTCTTTTATTTCTTGAACCAATTCTTCCTGACGTGTCTTACCCTCTTTTCCCTCTCGTTCGGATTCTCCTACATCTTTTATGAAGTCGCTTTCGGGCTTGGGTAGCAGTAGACGCAAGTTAGCACCACCGGCAATCGCTTTACTGATCGCACGGCGATATGCATCCAGAAAACGCGTCCCACTGGTTACCATAATTCGTATTTCTTTCGAGACTTCAAGATTACTTGTCATAACATTGCTATCCACTTTGCCGTCCGGGACGACCCTCGCTATCCCTTGCCTCCTGCAAGGATATAGGATCGCCTCAAGTTCATGTTGCAGATTTTCCGGGACGGAGTTACCCGGAATCCAGCCGGGACGGTCAAAATCACCAACTGTTTTATTAAGCTTGGAAGGTATCAATGTCAGTAATTGTTTTTCGTCTTCCCAGAAACTCACACTCCAATCTTCAACTTTCTTACGAAAGCTCTCTAACATTCTTCTCCGCTTTGCGCTACTTTCTACCTTTGCTCCGGATAGGGTCTTGATATTCTTGTGCAGGAATGCAAACACCGGAATCTTCTTTTCAACCGCATAGTCGTATTCACTTTCAGTAAAGCTGAGTCCGGTTTCTTTGTTAATAGACCCGTAAAGTCCCCCTATAATGAGCACATAATAATCACATTGATCAATAAACTTCTTTATCAAACTCCAAGAGTCCATCGGAGTAGCACCCCACTGCTCCATGCCGACAGGGATATATTTCTCGTTTAATAAAGCGAGGGAAATCCCGCTCCTGATTGATTCCAGATCAAACTTCGTAGAACTTATAAATACTTGATAGCGTTTCTCCATAGTCATTTTTTACCGTGGCTTTAAGCTTATCCGATGATGTCGGACTTTCACCTCGCCGTGAGTTGTTAGAGCGCCTGTAGCGTTACGTAGATTACAAGGGTCAACCTGATTGCCTCAACAGCTTTTAACGTCATCAACGGCAAAACACAATCTTTATCTTGAGACAGGTACAATTCCACAGAAAGATTCAAACGTGGAATGCGCGCTCGCTTTATCTTAAGGCATTCTTTTTCTCTTCACCTTAACAAGCTTTATCGATGTGTGTGCTGCGGTGATGTACCCGTTGAGTTTGGCACACCACAGGGACACGAAACAGTTCGGGGCAGCCACTTGTTGGCTGCCCCGAACTCGTTGCGACGATTGATGCACCCGGCAAGATTCGAACTTGCGACCCCATGATTCGTAGTCATGTACTCTATCCAGCTGAGCTACGGGTGCATGGATGTGAATTGATGCGACGAATATACGGAATGGCTCTCGCGAGTGTCAAGCGGGCGTTTATCGTGCGTCAGCGGTGCGTGCGGTGGGCGTAGTTTGCGCGTCTTGGTCGCGGCCTTAACGCGCGTAGTAGCCGGGGCGCGAGCGTGCGATTGTCTCGGCGCGCGAGACTTCGATGTTGATGGCGCGCCAACTTCCGTCGCGCGGACGCGAGCCGGAGGGCTGGTAGGCGATGGTGTAGAGCGTGCGCAAATCCGCCGCGACCTCGGCATAGAGGCGGCCCATGTCTTCGAGCCGGTTGATCTCGTGGAGTCGCCCGCCGGTGCGGTTGGCGAGCGTCTGGAGACGCGCGCGCGCCGCCGTGTAGATGGCGACTTGCTGCGGCAGCGGCTGCGCGACTTTGGCGATGTCGCCCGAAGGAAGCGCGAGCGGATAGACGGTCACGCCCTGTCGGTCTGCGGCGTCGAGCACGGCGCGCAGTGTCGGGTTGTCGTCGGGTTTGACGGAGGCGCGGGCCTCTTCGGGGGTTTTGGCTTCCGCCGAAGCGCCCCGGTCAAGCTTCTCAAGCGAAGTGTCTTTGCCGTCCGTCATCATCACGACGGCCTTGCGACGTTTGTCTTCCTTCGACAACTGCGCGATGGCGACGCGCAGAGCCTTGTAGAGATTGGTTTCGCCCGTGCCGTCGGCGCTCGCGATGGCATCGCCGATCTTGCGCCGGTCGGTCGTGAAAGATGTCAGCGTCTGGACGCGCTCCTCGCGATTGCCCTTCTTGATCGAGGTGTAGAAAGAGATGACGGCGACGCGATCTTCGGGCGCGAGCGCGTCCACGAAGCGGGCCGCGGATTGCTTGAGCGTCTGGCGAAAGTTGAGGGTCGAGCCGGACATGTCGAGCAGGATGACGAGGCTGAAGGGCGCGGTCGCCGGCTCGAAACTCTGGATGGTCTGGCGCACGCCGTCCTCATAGACGACGAAGTCTCCGCGCGAGAGATCAACGACGGGATAGCCCTTGCGGTCGGCCACGCCGATGTTGAGTTGGACGAGATTCGACTCGATGCGCTCGACGGGTTCGTCCGGCTCCTGCTTCTGCGCCGTCGCCACGCCGCACGCACAGAGCAGCAGGACGAGGGCCGCGCAGCAGTTTTTCAGGAGAGATTTATTCGCAAGAATGGCTGTTGAGATCATTGCCCCTCGTCATCCGACGTGCGGGTAGTATGCACAGGCGCACCGGACGTTTGCAAGTAGCACGCAACTTCGCGGCGCGTCGCCGTCATCAATAAAATACGAGCAAAAGACGGAAGATATGACCTGCGAAAAAATCGCGCAGGCGCTTGCCGCTCGCCGCTCACAGGATTCTTTGGGTGCTTCGGGCAGGCGTGACGTTGCTTGAGGAGGTCGAATGGTAAAAGTAGAGGGCGAAGCGAAGAGCGCTCTCTCGTCACTTCGCCCTTTAATCTTTCACCGTAAGCTTACTTGACGGCGCGTGTGCGCGTGCGGCGTGGAGCGGCTGTGGCG
>JBAVPI010000223.1:0-5882 GCA_049692915.1 Pyrinomonadaceae bacterium | reverse complement strand
GACCGTCGCGCGTTGAGAATCGCCCGTCGGCGGAGGCGCTGGCGGGTTTTGATCTGGTGAAGGATTACGGCAGGCGGCGGGTGGTTGACGGCGTGAGTCTGCACGTCGAGCCGGGCGAGGTGGTGGGTCTGCTCGGCGCGAACGGTGCGGGCAAGACCACGACCTTTTACATGGTGATCGGTCTTGAGCGGCCAGACGGTGGGAGCGTCACGCTGGCAGGCAAGGACATCACGAAGCTGCCGATGTATTTGCGCGCACGCCTCGGCGTCGGCTATCTGCCGCAGGAGCCGTCGGTCTTTCGCCGGATGACGGCGGCGGAAAATATTCTCGCCATCCTCGAAACGCTCGGCATGCGTCGGCGCGAGCGTTTCAAGCGGCTCGAAGAACTGCTCGAAGAATTCGGTATTCAGCACGTGCGCAACACGCGCGGCGACGCGCTCTCCGGCGGCGAGCGCCGCCGCACCGAAATCGCCCGTGCCCTTGCCACCGAGCCGACCTTCATCCTTCTCGACGAGCCGTTCGCAGGCATTGACCCGAAAGCCGTTGACGACATCCAGCACATCATCCTGTATCTGCGCGGGCGCGGCATCGGCATTCTCATCACGGATCACAACGTGCGCGAGACGCTCGGCGTGACAGACCGCGCCTACATCATGGCCGACGGGCGCATCTTCCGCTCCGGCCCGCCCCTCGAACTAACGGAAGACCCGGAAGTGCGACGGCTCTATCTCGGCGAAAAATTCCGCATGTGACGCATACACGCGCGGCCTCAAATCGGTTATAATCTCCCCCAAGCCGCAAGCAGCGGCTGATTCAACAGAAGCAAAATTTAAGACGCGGGTATCCGATCAAAAGGTTATGTCGGTCAAGCTCACTACAAATTTATCGCAACGACTCATCCTGACGCCGCAGTTGCGCCAGCGCATCGAGATGTTGCAGATGACCTCCATCGAGTTGAGCGACCTCATCCAGCAGCAGCTTTTAGAGAACCCGATTCTCGAAGAGGTGCAGACGCAGGACGAGCGGCGTGAGCTTGAGAAGGAGATTCTCGACCAACTTGCGGGCAGCCGTGAGGATGCGCCCGATGCTTTACAGGTTGAGGCGACCGCCTCGGAATCTCTGAACGGCGACGTTGCCATCACGAACGGCGCGGGCGATGTCGAGTCGTTGGGCTTGCAGCCGGAGACGAGCGAAGCATACGAAGATGTCGCGCCCGCGCCCGCCGACGATTTCGGCGACGCGGATCAGGTCGAACCCGACCGCGACGCTTTCGAGGAAATAGATTTCGGACGCGAGTTTCAGGAGTATCTCGACCCCGGCTACAAGACGCAGGAGTTCGAGTATAAGGAAGACGCGCCGACCTTCGAGCAGTTCCTGACGCGCGCTCCTTCGCTCTCCGAACACCTTTCGTGGCAATTGCACCTGACGCAGGTTGAAGACGAAATGGCGCTCGTCGCCGAGAGCGTCATCGGCAATCTCGACAGCGACGGGCGGCTCAACGCGACGAATCAGGAGATCGCGCAGCAGGACGGCTGGTCGGAAGAGTTGGTCGAGCGCGCGCGCCAGATCGTGATGCAACTCGACCCCGTGGGTTGCGGGGCGAGAAACGCGCGCGAATGTCTGCTCGTCCAACTCACCGCGCGCGGTCAGGACAAGTGCCCGCGCGCCGACGAAGGATGTCTCGCCGAAAAGATGATCGGCGAGTGCTCGCTCTCAGACTTGCAGCAGCACAAGCTGCCGAACCTCGCCAAGCACCTCGGCGTAACGGTCGAGGCGCTCGTCACCGAACTTCAGCACATCCGCACGCTCGACCCGTATCCGGGCCGTCGCTATTCGTCGGAAGACCCGATCCTCATCACGCCGGAAGTCTTCATCGAAAAAGTTGAAGGCCACTACGAGATTTATTTCGCCGACGACGGCGGGCCGCGCCTGCGCATCAGCCAGAGTTACCAGCAGATGCTCGGTCGTCAGGAGACGACGAAGGAGACGCGCGATTTCATCAAAGACAAGATGCGCTCGGCGGTTGACCTTCTGCGCAATATCGAGCACCGACGCCAGACCATCTTCCGCGTCGTCGAATGCATCGTCCACCGCCAGAGCGAATTTCTCGACAAGGGCGTGCAGTTCATCCGCCCGATGATGCTCAAGGACGTGGCGGAACAGACGGGGATGCATCTCTCGACCATCTCGCGCGTCGTCAACCGCAAGTACGCGCACACGCCGCAGGGCGTCATCGAGTTGCGCCGCTTCTTCACCGAAGGCATGACGAACGAGGACGGCGAGGAAGTCTCGACGCGCATCATTAAGCTGCGCATCAAGAAACTCATCGAGGAAGAGGACGGGCACAACCCGATCACGGACGACCAGATCGTCAAAATTTTATTCAGGGAAGGCATCAAGCTGTCGCGCCGCACCGTGGCGAAGTATCGCGACCAGATGAGCATTCCCGGCTCGCGCGAGCGTAAGGCTGTGATTTGAAGTTGAGGTTGGATGTTGAAGGTTAAAGGTTAATACAAACCTTCCGCCTGATATTCGACATCCGATATCCATCTTGGCTTCGCGCGTCTCGAACAGTTTAAGCAAGACACAATCCAGCAGAGCCGGTGTGGCCGAGGGCCGAAGTGTCTCTCGCCAGTCTCCGGTCGGTACCGGCGGAAGGGTAAACAAAGATGCAGTTTGAATACACGGGTCGCCACATCGAGGTGACGCCCGCCATCCGCATGCACGTCGAGGATCACTTCACCAAGTTGGATCAAATCTTCGGCGACTCTTCGACCGCCCGCGCGCACATCGTTATCGAGGTCAACAAAACCCGGCACATCGCCGAAATCATTCTTCACTGGCGCGACCACACCATGACGGCCACCGACACGAACGCCGACATGTATCAGGCGCTCACGCGCGTGATCGGCAAAATCGAGAAGCAGGCCGTTAAGTTGAAGAAGAAGATCATCGAGCGCAAGCAGGGCGCGACCCCGCTCTCCGCCCTCACGCCGGACGAGCCTGCCCCGAAGGGGCGACGGGCCGCCGCCACAGTCGAAGCCGACAACAGCACGCCGCCCGACCAGCCGCGCATCGTCAACGCGCGCAGCTACCGCGTCAAGCCGATGACGCCGGAGGAAGCGTCCATGAGTCTGGCCGAGGATGATAACCAGTTCGTCGTCTTCCGCGACTCGGACACAGACCGCTTGAGCGTGCTCTACAAGCGCAAGGACGGAAATTTCGGTCTCATCCAGCCTTGAAGCGCGTCGGAAATTTTCCCTGCGAGGCGCGGCGACACATTGATCCTCCCGACCGGGTTGGATTTATAATCGCCGCGCCTTTCGTGTGCCAGATGAAAAGCGACTCTGAGACAACACAGCCGTCCGTGACGGTGACTGAACTGATCGCACACGCGCCCGCGCAACTCGAACTGAGACTGCTCGCGGGCGAGTCGGGCGCGAGCGTGCGCGCGATCAACTCTCCACGCATCCAGAAACTCGGCCTCGCGCTCGCGGGCTTCACGCACTACATCCACGCCGGTCGCATTCAGCTTGTGGGCCAGAGCGAAGTTTCGTATCTCGGACAACTCACGTCCGCGCAGAGGCGCGAGGCCATCGCGAAATTGGAACTTGATAAAATCTCGTGCGTGCTCGTCTCGAAAGGATTGATGCCGCCTGTCGAACTCATCGAAGCGGCTGAGTCGGCGGCGCTGCCGCTCGTGCAAACCTCGCTCGTCAGTTCCCTCGCCATCGGCGTCGTCGCTCAGTATTTGCAAGAGGCGCTCGCGCCGCGCGAGTTGCGCCACGGCGCGCTGCTCGACCTCTACGGCCTCGGCGTGTTGATCGAGGGCGAGTCGGGCATCGGCAAATCCGAATGCGCGCTCGACCTGATTATGCGCGGGCATCGTCTGGTGGCGGACGATGCGGTGGACGTGCGCCGCACGGGGCCGCAACAGTTGACGGGCAGCGCGCCCGAACTGCTGCGCGAGCATATCGAGATACGCGGCCTCGGCATTCTCAACCTTCGTGAGTTGTTCGGCGTCTCGGCGGTCGGCGGGCCGAAGCCCATCGGCCTGTGCATCGGGCTGGTGCGTTGGGAAGAGGCTGGCGAGATAGAACGACTCGGACTCGACACGCGCGCCGTCGAGATACTCGGCGTGAGCGTCCCGCACTTCCTGCTTCCGGTCAGTCCCGGCAGAAATCTCTCGACGCTCGTCGAAACGGCGGTGCGCCTGCATCTCTCGCGCGAGGGCGGAAACGACCCGGCTGTGCGACTCGCCGCGCGACACGCGGAGATGATCGAGAAAGCATCGCGCGCGGGCGGTGCGGCGGCGTTTGATGCGGAATCTGAAACAGGCGGGGCAGTTAAATGACAGGGCATAAGCACGGCGCGGGAACGGGGCTGTCGGCAATTGCGCCGGACATTGTAATCATCACGGGCCTGAGCGGGTCGGGGATGTCTTCGGCGACCAACGCCTTTGAAGACCTCGGCTTTTTCTGCGTGGACAATCTGCCACTCACGCTGCTTCCGACCTTTGCGCGTCTCGTCGAGCCGGACGACGACCGCGACGGCGGCCAACAACACCCGCCGCACATCGAGCGCGCCGCTCTCGTCATCAACATTCGCGAGGGCCATTTCCTGCGCGAGTTCCCGGCACGGCTCAGGGAGTTGCGCGCGGGGGCTTTGCGCGTCTTCGTCCTCTTTCTCGAAGCTTCGGACGAAGCCCTGCTGCGCCGTTTCAGCGAGACGCGTCGCCCGCATCCGGCAGACGCGGGCGACGGCTTGCTCAAGTCCATTCAAGACGAGCGCGCAGAGATGTCGGAGATTCGCGCCCTCGCCGACGAGGTGACGGACACCTCCGAGCATACTGTGCACACGCTGCGTCGCCTGTTGCTCGAACGCTTTTGCCCCGGTCTCGAAGGCGCACCGATGCGCGTCTCCGTCCTCAGTTTCGGCCACAAGCACGGCGGGCCGCGCGACGTGGATTTGCTCTTCGACGTGCGACACCTCCCGAATCCATATTTCATCCCTGAATTGCGCGACCTTTCAGGGAGCGACCGTCGCGTGATTCGATTCCTCAACGCGAGCGCCGAGGTGAAAGAGACGCTCCGCCGCTTCGCAGACCTTGTAGATTATCTGTTGCCGCTCTACAAGCGGGAGGGCAAATCTTACGTGACCATCGGCATCGGCTGCACGGGCGGACGCCATCGCTCGGTGATGGTCGCCAACGCGTTGGCCCGGCATCTGCGCGGCGTGGGCTTCGACGCGACGGCTGTACATCGCGATGTCGCGAAGGCGAAGAAAAGCCGGAAGTCGAACCGCCGGCAAATGGAGAAGGCTAATGTCAAAGAGTGATAAAGACATAGTGAGCGCGGCTCACGCTCGTCGCATCGCAGGCATATTGGTGACTCACGGGCAAGTCGCCAACGAGTTGCTCGCGGCGGCGGAGACGATTATCGGGCCGATCAGTCACATCACAGCTGTCTCCATCGGCTGGCACGACGACGTGGACGCGGCGAGCAACGAGATCGAGCGTGCCATCACGCGCGTCTCCGAAGGGCGCGGCGTGCTCATCCTGACCGATATGTTCGGCGGGACGCCGACCAATATCGCCGCGATGTTTCTTAAAGAGAACGAGGTCGAGGTTGTGACGGGCGTCAACCTGCCGATGGTCATCAAACTGGCGGGGCAGTCGGGCGACGAGTCTCTGGCGGAAATCGCGGCGCGCGTGCGCGATCAGGGGAGAGAGGGCATCTACCTCGCGGGCGATTTACTCGCCGGGGGCGCGAAGAAAAATTAGATGATCGAACGCCGCGTCACGGTAGTTAACCGTCTGGGCTTGCACGCGCGCGCGGCGGCGCGTCTGGTGCGTGCGGCGAGCGCCTTTCGCAGCGTGATAC
>JBAVPI010000222.1:0-2850 GCA_049692915.1 Pyrinomonadaceae bacterium | reverse complement strand
TCGCCCTTCGCGACGAAGTTGTGGCGCGTGCCCGCGGGTACGACGACGACCGTGCCCGCGCGCACGTTGCGACGCGCGCCCTCAATGACCGCCTCGCCCTCGCCCGCGACGAAAGCCAGCACCTGATCAATTCCTTCGTGCGTCTCCTCGCCGATCTCTTCGCCCGCGGGAATCGCCATCAGCACCAACTGAGAGCGCACGGTGGTGAAGAGCACCTGACGGAAATTTTCGTTTTCGAGCGCCAGACGATTTACGTCTTCGGCGTATGCTTTGTCCATGTTGTTTCTGCTGTCCCTTCTATTCTTCCGGCGGCGCGGGCGACTCTGTTCTCATCACCCGCGCCGCGGATTTGATTGTTGACGTTAGCGCGCCTCAACCGTCGCCGGTTCAGGGCGCTTGATCCCCAGACCCTCGGCCACGCGCCTGCCGTAGTCCGCGTCGCACTGCAACAAGTGCCCGACCATCCGCTCCTGAATAACTTCGTCGCACCCGCCAAGCAGGTTGACGAGATTGCTTATCAGTTCGTCGCGCTCTGCGTCCGTGAACGAGCGATAGCGGTCGCCAGCTTGCCCGTAGTTATTCGTGCGGCTGATCGTCTGACGAACGACATGACCCTGCACGTAAGGCTTGTGATCCTCGCCCGCCTTCGGTGCGACCTTGAGCGCGTGGTGATTGCTCGGTTCATAGTTGACGTGCGGGTCTTCGCCCGCCTCGACGCCATCCACGTGATACGTCATCTGCCCGTCGCGCTGGTTGGTGGCGACGTGCGTTCTGGGCCGGTTGATCGGCAGTTGCAAATAGTTTGCCCCGACGCGGTGGCGCTGCGTGTCCGAGTAGGAGAAGGTGCGGCCCTGCAAAAGTTTGTCGTCGGAGAAGTCGAGTCCGTCCACGAGGACGCCTGTGCCGAAGGCGACCTGCTCGACCTCCGCGAAGTAGTTCGAGGGGTTGCGGTCAAGCACCATGCGCCCGACGGGCAGGAGCGGGAACTGCGCTTCGGGCCAGAGCTTCGTCGCATCGAGCGGGTCGAAGTCAAGTTCCGTGTGCTCGTCGTCGGACATGATCTGCACGCACAACTCCCATTCGGGGAAGTCGCCGCGCTCGATGGCCTCGAACAAGTCCTGCGTCGCGTGGTTGAAGTTGCCGATCCCGTCGGCCTCGGCCTGCATCAGATTGCGCTCGCCCTGCTTCGGGCGGAAGTGGTACTTGACTAAAACGGCCTCGCCCGCCGTGTTGTACATGCGGTAGGCGTGGACGCCGGAGCCGCGCATCTCGCGATAGTTGGCCGGAATGCCCCACGGGCTGAAGAGCCAAGTGATCATGTGCATCGCTTCGGGCGTGAGACTGATGAAGTCGAAGATGCGGCGCGCGTCCTGACGATTCGTGACGGGGTCGGGCTTGAAAGCATGGACGACATCAGGGAATTTAATGGCGTCGCGGATGAAGAAGACTTGCAGGTTGTTGCCGACCAAATCCCAGTTGCCGTCCTCCGTATAGAACTTGACGGAGAAGCCACGCGGGTCGCGCAAATTTTCTGGCGAGTGGCCGCCGTGAATGACGGTCGAGAAACGGACGAAGACGGGCGTGCGCTTGCCCTTCTCCTGAAAAAGTTTCGCACGCGTGTATTTGCTCGACGGCGCGTCGCCGATCTCCCCGTAAGCCTCGAAGTAACCGTGCGCGCCCGCGCCGCGCGCGTGGACGACGCGCTCAGGAATGCGTTCGCGGTCGAAGTGGGAAATCTTTTCGAGAAAGTTGTAGTTCTCCAACACGGTCGGCCCGCGCTCGCCCACCGTGCGGTTGTTCGTGTTGTCATAGACGGGATGCCCCTGCCTGTTGGTGAGTGTGGGCTGCGCCTCTTGCTGCTCGCCGCCCGCCCCGTTCGATTTGCCTTTGCTCTCCTGTTCGCTCATCGTCTCGGTCTTCCTTCCCGCTCCTGTGGAGTCGTCTAAATTTTACTGTCCGTCGCCGAAATCGTTTCGTCCGTGCGGCTCAAGGGTTGCTCGCTTCAGCCTGTCCGACCCGGATATCAATTCGTCGAGTTCGTTTTCAAGATAAAAGTAATAATCACTATTGATTACTGCTCAAAAAAATTAAGGCTTGCATCCCCTGCAATAACCCAGAAGCTCGACGCGATAATCCTTGACCGTGAAGCCCGCGCCGGGCTTGACCCGTTTCATCAATTCATCGCCTTGCGGCGGTTCGAGGTCTGCGATTTTGCCGCACGCGAGACAGCGCGTGTGGAAATGGTGGTCGGTGCGGATGTCGTAACGTGCTGAGCCGTCGCCGTAAGTCAACTTTGACGCCGCCCCGCACGCGACGAGCGCCTCCAGATTTTTATAGACGGTCGCCAGCCCGATCTTCGGGACTTTGCGTTTGACGGCGAGAAAGACCTCTTCGGCGGTCGGGTGATGGTCAACCCCGCTCAGGTAGTCGTGGACGGCGATGCGCTGGCGCGTCATGTGCACGCCGAGCGCATCCAGCTTTTGCCTCAACTCTTCTCTCTGCGAATGCTCACGAGACATAAATAAAATTCCCTCGAACGCCGTCATCTTAAAACGCTTCGGCGAGTAAGTCAATAGTAATTATTGTTTTCGGATTGGCTCTTGTTAAGCAGATTCGCGCCGGATAAACGAAGGCCGCACACGTTAACCACCATGCGGCAGTTATCTTCGGGCGATCTCGCGCACGCCCGCGACGAGCCGCTCGACCTCTTCCAATGTCGTGTAGCAGGCACAACCCGCGCGCACGAGTCCCTCTTCGCCGAGGCCGAGCCGCTCGACGACCGTCGCCGCGTAGAAGTCGCCGTGCGACACAAAGACGCCGCGTGCGGCGAGCCTTCGCGCCACCTCCGTC
>JBAVPI010000221.1:0-3952 GCA_049692915.1 Pyrinomonadaceae bacterium | reverse complement strand
GTCGGCGGCTGATTCGGGCGGCACGACGCGTTGCCCGCGAGCGTGTAAGTGCCGTCGCCGGTAATGTCCGAGGCGATGGTCTGATTCCTCGGCCCGCGCGTGGTCTGGTCGGGCCGCCCGACGAACGTCCTGACGTTGAGACCGTTGAGCGATTGGCCCGGCTGAATGTTCTCGGCCTTTGAAGTGGAGAGCGTGATTTTAATCTCGCCGGTGAGCGGATTGTAAGCACCCGCATCAACGTCGCCGATCTTGACCGGCACGTTGGAGTTCGGATTCGGCACGCCGTTGCCGCTCGTGTCGAGCGGGACGCCGAACTTACCGTACTCGTATGTGACCGCGCCCGTTGCGTCAGACCTCATAGCCACGTAATAGCGGTCGAAGTCCGCATCCGGTTGCAGGCGATTCCAGATCATGTACCACTCGCCCTGCGGCGGCGCGGCGTTCGTCGTCGAAGCGGCCATCTGCAAAGTGAAGACGAGTTTATTGACGCCCGCGCCGAAGTAAGGCTCGCCGACGTAGAGTTGCTTGATGTTGAGACGCGAATCGGCGGGCGTGTTCTGCCCCGAATCGCTGTCCGTGCCGTCCGTATTCACGTCGTTGTTGACGAGGATGCCGGGCGCGTCGCAGGCGGACGGGGCCGGGCCGGACGAAGGCGTGAAGTCTCTGCAATACGGCCCTTCGCCAATCGCGTTGATGGCCGTGACGTGATAGTAGTTCTGCACGGTGCGGTTGTATGTCGTGTCCGTGTAGCTGTTGGTCGTGACGGTCGCGATGGGCGCGAACGCACCCGTCGGGCCTGCGCGGCGATAAACTTTGTAGCCGGTGATCGCCGAGCCGCCGTTATCGGGCACGGGCCAAGACAAGCTGACCGCCGTGTTCCCCGCGCTGACGCTGCCGCTGATTGAGGGCGCACCGGGGCGGACGGGTTCAACCGGATCGTAAGCCGCGAACATACGCTTGCCGCCGCTCTGTCTGGTAATCACGGCCTTCGACGAGAAAGAGTTCGGCGGGTTCTGGACGCAGCCGCCGATGCAGCCGTCGTCCCAGCCGACGAGCACGCGGCCTTCCTTGTCAACCGTGATGTCGAAGAAGTCGAGCTGGTTGCGACAGTCGCCGTCGCCGCAGATGCCGCCGCGCTGGACGGGATCATTCGGCGTGACGTTCTGCGTCGTCCAAGTCTGGCCGCCGTCGAACGTGCTGGCGATGTAGAGATACCAGATGCCGTTGAAGCCGGGCTGATCGTAATCGCTGCCGCCGGTCGTCGTGCCGTAGAAGGCGAAGGTCGCGCGGTCGGGGTCGCCTGCCACGACTTCGGGGAACGTCATGTTCTGCACGCCCACCTGCGCGCCCACGTCGTAGGGCTGCGACCACGTCTGCCCCTTGTTGTGCGAGACGCTGATGCGCGCGTGGCCGTCCGCCGCCTGATAGCCGAAATAGATCGTGCCGTCGGTGGCGACGCCGACCGAAGGGTCATCGTCCGACTCGGTGGTCGCGCCCGTCACGGGCCGCAAAGCCCACGTCGCGCCGTTATTCTCCGAGACGATGAGCGTCTGCACGCCGTCGTCGTGATACGGCGCGCTCCCGCCGCATCCCCTGTTCGGCACATAGGCCGTGCCGTCCGGCCCGATCTTGATGTGCCCGTGCAGGCCCGTGCAGTCCGCAGCCGTGTACATCGGGACGGACGGGCCGAAGGTGCGCCCGCCGTCGAGACTGATGGCGCAGACCGCGTCGGCGATGCTCTGCGAACAGTAGTAAAGCGAATTCTTATAGACGGCTGTGCCGCCCGTGAGCGGGGCCGCGAACGGGCCGCCGCCGATGGTCTGGTGGTCAACACCTGAGGGCGCGCCCGACCCCTGACTCGGCGAGAAGGTGTGGCCGTCGTCGTCCGTAAACTCGGTCGTGCTGCCGCCCGGTGAGAGTCCGAGTTCCTGCGAGACGAAGGTGCGTCCCGTCTCGTGATCGGTGAACAGAATCGGGTCGCCGAACACGCGCGGCGCATTGGCGATGGTCAGAGGTGCTTGCTCCCAACTGACGTTGGCGGGCGACGCACAGTCGTCGAAAATCGCGCGCAGCATGTAGGGCATGAAGCCGCCGAAGTAGGTGGTCGTGCCGCCGTTCGGGATGGGGCCGTTGCTGTTGCTGAAAATTCTCTCGCTCTTCCAGTTGCTGCCGATGGAAGGCTCGCCCGCGTCGTCGGCGATGCCCGCGGGCGTGGCGTAGTTGAAGAATCTGGGAAGCCCGACGAGGCTCTGCGCCGGAGGAGTCGGTGTCGGCAGGGGCGTCGGCGTGGGCGTCGGCGTCGCCAGTTGGATGAAGCGGACGTTGGCCGTGAACGACTGGCCGATGGGCGCGAACGGCGCGACCCTCAACTTATAAACATTCGTGCCCGCCTCAGGCGTGAAGGTCGCGACTTCCGGGTCGCTTGAGGTGGCCGAACTCGTCTTGAGCAACGTGCCCTTCAGCACGTAGAGGTCGAAGTCGGCGTTTGCGTTCGGCCACGTCACCGTCACCTCGACTTTGTGCGTGTCCAGAAATGCCTGCGTCGCGCCCGACAGGTTAACCGTCAAGTTATAATCGTCGCAGGGCATCGTCGTCGCGTTGCATTGCGGCTGGCTGTTGCCGGGAATGTTCGAGGACGGGTTCGCCACGAGAAACGGCCCCGCCGTATAGGTCAGCGTGCCGCTGCTCTGCGTCAGCGTGCCGCTCGTCGGCGTGGCCGCCGAACTGTGCATCGTCGTCAAAGCGAGCGCGGCCAACACGACGCAGCAGATGAAAGTCAGCATGGTTTTCAAACGAAGGTTTGCCGGAGCAACGCGCCCGCGACTCATTTGACCAACGCGACGATTCCTGAACATTTTTGAATACTCCTCCATCAGCTACGCTTAAAGTTTCGGCAACGGCTTCACTCAACCAACCTGCCCGGCATGTTCGGACACCGCGATTGAGGAAAACTTAACCTGTCAAAGCTTGATGAAGGAAAGATAAAACCCTGCGGTTGAGAAATACTTGAGCCGATAGTAGATCGCTTATGAGGCGCGGGCGCGGAGGCTCTTAAGTCTATGAACTATAACCGGATAGGCTGTTTTCGATGTGTAGCGGCGACGATTGTTCGAGCGGGTGGAAATCAAGCGTGGGGCGGGAATTATCGGGGTCGCGCAAGCCGACGGGCGAACGGCCCGCGCGGTCGTAACGTTTTTAAGGAAGATTTGTGAAGCGCGGGTTCAAGCGCGGAAATTCGAGCGCGGAAATTCGAGCGTGGGGAAGCGTGGGTTTCTCATTTGCGATTCGAGAGTTGCTCCAGAGAAAAATCGTCGAACCATGCGCGCCCGAAGATGGGGCACGTCGGCTGCGGACAGGGAAGACGCTTGACGGCAACCAGCATGCCGCCCTCCGGCGCGATGAACTCGACCGTGTACACGCGCCACTCGCCCGCGTCGCGCGGCAACGCTTCGGACTGAGCCAACGCGCGATCACCCGCCGCATTCATCAAGACGACTTGCGGCATCCCGCCGCTGACAAGCGATTCGGTGCGGGCCGCGAAACTCAGACGGTAACGCGCCCCCGGCTCGACGGGCAGGAGTTGCGAGACGAGGCGCGCGTTGATGTCCGGCGAGCCGTCGAAGTCTAGGAGCAGGCTGCGCGCTCCGCCGTGAGGCCGCGTCGAGTCGAGCGAAAAGTTGACGGGCGACTGCGGCGAGCCTTGCGCACGCGCGAAGCGCCAGTCGAACCCCGTCTCGTCGCGACCCGACGGCGACTCGAAATCGCCGTTGAAAATTCCCGCCTGAGAAGCGCGCTCCGTCGTGCTATCGCGGTCAACATTCACACGATGGCCGTCGCTCCACACCGCGTAAGCCTCCGTAAATTTTCCGGCGGCGATCATGTCGGCGACGAGTGCGCATCGCTCGTCGGCATCCGCTTCGGCCTCGCCGCCCGTGCGGTACAACTCAAAACC